>JAYVHC010000932.1:0-4027 GCA_043771575.1 Planctomycetia bacterium | reverse complement strand
TTCAGTCAGTCCACTAACGTGCACAAGATTATGAATCTCAAGCATGCTATTCAAAATTTGAAGTTGCTCGCAACGCTTTGCATGGTAGTTTTACCATTTTCGAATTTGGTTTGCGCGATACCGGTTGAGCCTGCGGCCTCGAAGCCAAACATCGTTTTCATTCTGATGGATGATCTTGGTTATGCCGACTGCGGGTTTAGTGGTGGCAAGGAAATCAAAACGCCGAATCTCGATAAACTCGCGAGCGGCGGCGCGGTGCTCGAATCGCTTTACGTTCAGCCTGTTTGTTCGCCCACGCGAGCTGCCTTGATGACGGGTCGCTATGCAACTCGAACAGGTGTTTACACAGTTGTGCGACCGCATGCCAAGTGGGGTTTGCCTTTGTCGGAGCGCACACTTGCAAGTGCGCTCAAAGAGGCTGGATACGAAACGGCAATCACCGGCAAGTGGCACTTAGGTGAATTTGATCGCGCGTACTTGCCGACTTCGAGAGGATTTGATCATCAATACGGGCATTACTTCGGTGCACTCGACTACGACTCGCACATCCGCGACCGCTCGCATGACTGGTATCGTGATGATACCTGAGCGAGCCGCTGTACGCATGGGTGATTGGAAGCTAATCATGAATGGCAGTGAGAAGATAGATGATGCGCTGCCCGAAACTGCCGTGGAATTGAATTCAGCCGCAAATCGCAAGGCAAATTCGCAGGAGAAGTACGAGCTGTATAATCTGGCAGTAGATATCAGCGAAAGCCATGATCTATCCGCCAAGGAACCAGAGCGCCTCGCCACCATACGCGCAACGTTGAAGGAACTACTCAGCGGGGCAGTCCCACCAGGTAATCTGGTCGACGCAAAGTAACCTACCTCTCGTTTTAATGCACCTAGGATCCATCAATGAACAAGCGATATGTTCTGCAAGCATCACTCCTCGGTATGGTCGTATGTCTTGCTTTCCCCAGCGGGTTGCGGGCTGAGTCGATCGCTGGCAAACGCCCTAACATTCTGTTCATCCTGACCGATGATCAAGGATATGGTGATATCTCGGCGCATGGCAACCCAGTACTAAAGACTCCCAATCTGGACAAACTGCGCAGTGAAGGCTTGCGCTTTACAGATTTTCATGTCAGTCCCACGTGCTCGCCGACGCGCAGTGCACTGTTTACGGGCCGCCAAGAATTTAAGAACGGTATCACCCATACGATTCTGGAACGAGAGCGACTGACACTGAAAGCAACCACACTGGCGCAAATTCTTCAAACATCGGGTTACACGACCGGCATTTTCGGCAAGTGGCATTTGGGCGACGAAGCGGAATACCAACCCAATCGGCGCGGCTTTGACGAAGTCTACATCCACGGTGGCGGTGGCATTGGACAGATCTACCCCGGCTCGTGCGGGGACGCACCGGGCAACAAGTACTTTGATCCAGTGATTTTGCATAATGGTAAATTCGAGAAGACTACCGGCTACTGTACCGATCTTTTTTATGCCCAAGCGACGAAGTGGATCGACTCGCAGCGCCAAGGGGACAAGCCCTTCTTTGCCTACATTCCTTCCAACGCGCCGCATGGACCCTACATCGCAAAGCGCGAAGATGAAGCATTGTACGAAGGGAAAGACCTAAAAAAGGAAACGGAAAGCTTTTTTGGCATGCTGCATAACATCGATCAAAACGTGGGCAAGCTGCTGGCGAAACTCGATGAGTGGGGCATCGCTAAGAACACACTGGTCGTGTTCATGAACGATAACGGTGGGACGGCTGGTGTGAGCGTCTTTAACGCAGGTATGCATGGTTCAAAAGGTTCGCCCTGGCTTGGTGGAACTCACGCCAGTTCCTTCTGGCGTTTGCCGGGCACGATCCAACCGGCTGATTGCGCTGGGCTGGCTGCCCACATCGATTTCTTTCCAACGATAGCTGAGATCGCAGGCGCGAAAATACCTGACGACGTGAAACCGCAAGTCGAGGGACGCAGTCTCGTACCGCTGCTCGATAATCCGCGAGCCGCCTGGGCAGATCGGACTCTAATCACCCATCTCGGCCGCTGGCCCAAGTTCGCCGATCCGAACGAATCCAAATATAAAGCGTGTAGCGTCCGCAATACGCGTTGGCACCTCGTATCTGAAAATGGTGACGCGAAGCCAAATTGGGAGCTGTTTGAACTCAAGTCGGACTATGCAGAAAAGACCGACGTTGCGGCGCAGCATCCCGAGGTAGTGAAGGAATTAACCGCTGCTTTCGATAAATTTTGGAGCGAAGCGGTGCCGCTCATGGTCAACGAAAATGTAGTTGGTCCAACGATCAACCCCTTTCAAGAGCTTTACTACAAGCAATTCGGAGGTTCGCCCACCGCTGAAGATCTTTCCAAGATGGATCCCAAAAGCGGACCTGCGGCACCGAAGCCGAGCCAGCGAAAAAACTAAATCAAGCAACTAGGCAATGCAAAACAAAAAGCGAATAAGATGTCCGATGAAATTCCGTCCGAGAAAACTGATCAGCCGCGGGAATTGGGCGTGCAACCGATCGCTGCGCTGCTTGAAAAATTGCAACTGAAGCCGCACGACTTGGTGGCTGCGTCGACAGAACAGTTGACACATAAAATGGTCGCCCGAGCTGTGCAGGGCAGACGGCTGACCAGCAATACCAAAGGCCTCGTGCAACGTGCGTTGAACAAAGCCGCCAACAGCAATTTCACTTTTTCGCAACTCTTCAATTACTGAATGATCGACTCGAACACCGCTTTGCATTGCCAGATGGCGCTGTCCGATTAGGATCGAGAGTTAAACTCTAGGGGTGGCATAGGACAATCGAGCAGATCTGAAATACCTCGAAGCAATTCGAATTCTTCAATCGTTGCATGTCCATCGGCGGATATCGACTTAGCACAAGCTTTCACTAGTCGTCCTTGATCTTGAGAACTCGCTTGCGTTAGCTCGGCGAGCGCCTTCCGCAAGGCTGACAGGTTGCATTGATCGCGTGATTGTAAAGTGATCTGCAACTCTGGGAGCAACGCTGCCGCAGCAGCGAATGCATGCGTGGCCTCTAAATCGGAATTGCCACCATAAGCAACCGCGGACAGAACGGCTGCGCAAGCTTGAGAAAGAAACGGCAACGGTCGAATCGTTACGGTTGCGGGGCGTGAATCTTCAAAGTGAGGTCGCAAGTGGCGGAGTACGATTTGCGAGAGAACCCACTCAAACAAATCCAATTGTCCATCGGCGAGTGTCAATGTCTGTAAGGCTTCGATGAACTGCCTATATTGTGACTGCGACATCGCGGCCAAGGCGGGCAAGGAGATATCCACCAAGGGTAATCGTACACGAGGATCCAGTCCATCCATCGCTGGCATGAGCTGAACAACCAGTGCTACGACGTCTTCGGTCACAAGTTCTTTTAGCCTTTGGATTTGCTGGGAACGGATCGCTTGGCCTTTGTGGAGTAACAGCGTAAGAACGATAGCGCGTGCAGAGTAGGGTGTGCGTGCGTCCAACAAAATCGCCTCAGGAATCATTGGTCGCATCTCAGCCGCATACTGGACATGCGCCATCGTTGGGTTGCCAATGTGCTGGACTGCTCGATCGACTACCTGCACAGGAATTTCAGCAGCCCGGCCAGTTCCAGCGAGCGAAGACGTAACCATCTGCGGATTTGCCAACTCGCTGGCAATGAGGCGATTCGATGAACGTACATTGGGATATTTGCCGTCCCAGGACGGATCAAGTTCACGAATTCTGTCAGCTAGTGGCGGATGTGATGACCAGAGCCCAGCCATATTCTTCCAAACACCTTCCGCGAAAAAAATATGGCTTGCCTGAGCGGCATTGGGCGCTTGCAACTGCGAACCCATTTCGAGCGCTCCGATTCGCTTTAGCGCGCCTGCTAGGCCAGCAGGGTTGCGAGTAAACTGAACGCCCGATGCATCTGCAAGTCGTTCGCGTTGTCGCGAAATGGCCGCTTTGATCAGATTGCCGAGAAACGTCCCGATGAATCCGATGACTATCAATGCAAGTCCGATGAGCATGA
>JAYVHC010000931.1:0-3462 GCA_043771575.1 Planctomycetia bacterium | reverse complement strand
AGCTGCAGTTCAGGGGCGAGCTCGCCGCTGAGTAGACCCTCTATCGTTGAAACGGGGGCATCTACGCGCGAGCGTTTCTTGCGATTTTCATGACGCAGGTGATCAATCGCTTTATTGATGGTAAGGGTAACGAGCAATGGCCAAAGATCGCAATCGTCGCCAGCGCGTTCAAATCGTCCTTGCTGGAACCCGAGGCAAAAACTCTTGAAAGCGCTGAGGGCAATATCTTCTTCGTCGCGTGCCCTGCGCTGTGCACCGGCCAGCTTCTTGCGCGCGACAAAGAGCATCCTCTTGAAATAACGCTCCCACAAAATTGAAACCGCTCGGTCGTCACCCGCTCGCAGGCGTTCGAACAAGGCGGCAAACGAGGATTCAGTAAACGCTCGCGTTTGCATAGTCATCGATTCACAAGGGTCGCAATTCGGAACACCCCCTGATTCTACCAGCTTTCGCAAGCAATTTTGTAAACAAGGTTTCGATTCTGACCCCCTAGTTGCGTCACTTAGGGAGCAATTCCAGTGCGTGTCGAAGCGACGTTGTTTCAGTGTGGCAAGAGAAATAGCTAAGCCCCCTTCGCCATTCGACCCAGCTCTGGATAATGCGACTTGGATTTGAATGGACCGCGACAGCACGGAATCAGTTCTCTACGGCCAATTGCCTTTGCTTAGCGTTGGCCGCATCGGTGCACACGGCAGGTGCGACCCACGGGAGAGTCAGCAATGCCGAGAGGGAACTTGTGGCGCCATTACCGCCCCAAAGCGCTTTGCAGCGGTGCCGTAATGGCGAAGACAAAAGAGGGAAAAATTGGAAATGGTCAACACCCTGTTTTTACCAGAGCTGCGCGAAATGCTGCAGGAAAACAACGTTGACCAACTGCGCGAATTTTGTACGGCGCTCCATCCGGCACGAACCGCCGAATTCATGGAGGGGCTCGAAACTTCTGAAGCTTGGCAGGTTTTGCAGTTTGCTGAACCGCATTTGCGAGCTGAGATTTTTGGATACTTCGAGCACGATAGTCAAGTGTTGATGCTTGACAACGAAAACGAGCGTCAAGTTGCTGAGCTTGTTACCCATATTCCCGCAGACGATGCTGTGGACTTGCTAGGTGAGTTGCCCGAAGGACGGGTGGAGAGTTTGCTAGCGCTTGTACCGGCTCCGGATCGCCGCGATATACGCAGGCTTCAGACCTTTGAAGAAGGCACGGCAGGCGCGATCATGACGACCGAGGCGGCTTGCCTCGACGAACGGCTGTCAGTGCGTCAGGCACTCGAAAAGCTGAGTCGCCAAGCGGAACACTTGGAGACGATCTATTACATCTATGTTGTCGACGAAACCAACCATTTGCGCGGCGTGGTGAGTACTCGGAAGCTGGTTTCGTCCATAGGCAAACCCGACCGTCCGCTTTCTGAATTGATGCATACGGATTTGGTTACAGTCTATGCGAACGACGACCAGAAACTTGTGACACAGTTAGTTGCCAAATATGACTTGTTGGCGATTCCGGTCGTCGATGCGCAGCGTCATATGCTGGGAATCATTACGCACGACGACGTTATCGATGTGGTAATCGAAGAAGCCGCCGAAGATGTTCAGCGTATCGCAGGTGTAGACCCGCTACGCGATAGTTACACCCGTACGGCCATCTTGACGTTGACTAGAAAGCGTGGCCTGTGGTTGGGAATACTGTTCTTTGCTGGGCTATTGACCGCCTTAGCACTGAGACATTATCAACCGGAACTCGACCACTTTGGTTGGTTGGTGTGGTTTATTCCGCTGGTGATCGGCTCGGGAGGCAACTCCGGTAGTCAATCATCGACTTTGATTATCGCGGCTATGGCCACGGGCGACGTGAAGCTAGAGGATTGGCTGCAGATCGTTTGGCGGGAGCTAGCGCAGGGCTTGTTGTTGGGCACCTTTCTCGCTTTGCTGGGACTCGCGCCGGCGCTGTTTCTTGCCCCGACAGCTTGGGCAGCCTGTGTGGTGCCGACTACGATCTTGGTGGTGGTTGTGTGCGGCACAGTTACCGGCTCGATTCTCCCGATGCTTTTCAGTCGCCTTGGATTGGAACCGGCGATCATGAGCAACCCATTCGTCGCTGGGATGAATGACATTCTAGGAATCGTGGTCTACGTCAACATTGCAAAGTTAATCCTGGGCTCATAGCTTTAACTTGACCAACGAAAACACATGTCGGGAGAGCGAGGCTCCTGCCGAGCTTTTTCCGGACAGACACTAGTTGGACCAACTTCGACTCAAGCTGCCTACAAGAATTCGTATCGGCAAATGTAGTGGAAACGAAATTGCGAAAAACCAACGTTTTCCACACTCAAGTCAGAGCTGCCTAGGTAGCCCTGCAAAACTATTTCACCCACGAGACGAGCTCGCGGGGGTCCAACAAGATTTAGGTTACGCGTCGCAATGGAAATTAACGCTGGTAGCGATAATTCCACTGTAGATAGAGCTTGAAGGAATATCGCTGCAAATCACAGAAAACGCTGGGGCAACGTCCGCCTGCCCTGAAGGCATTGCTGGCAATTGCGAATGTTTTTCGAAGCACGCGAACCATCCGCTGGTTTTGTTTGTTAAATGTTGCGGGTCGTATGGTTTTTGATGTGCCTGCTTCACTAGTTTTTCGAGTTATAGAGGAATTGATCAAGAAATGCATTGAGCTTTTGCGCATGCCGGATAAAGTCGAACGAGTCAGCGCGAGTTGATTGTCCTGGTACTCGGATCGGATACCGAGCCTCAACGACGCCACACACTACAGAACTAAATCCTATGAGCCACCTTTCACCCGCACCTGAAGAAGTCGAATTGCTGCTACGCAATGCCCGACTTCGCGATGAGCTTGAGCCCTACGTGGACGAGTCCGTCAACCTAGTCAGTTTCCGGCAAATGAACCTGCGCGAGGAAAACGACTTTTTGGAATCGATGCTTGCTTGGGAACGCGCTCCGGCGCTGCCAATCAGTCGCTGGTCAGTGCCGCCACTGAGCATACCAACTCCTGAGCGTCTGGACAACGATGTACTCCGCGAACTGCTATATGACACGGTGGATCGATTGTTCCAAGTGCGCGTAGTACTCGAAATGACGGAACACTTGACCGACCGTCAACTTTACACGTTGATCTATCGAGACATTTTGCCAGCTTGCGAGAAGCAAGTGAATCTGAAAGGCAACTACTTATGCTGGCGTTGCTTGGATGAAGCGGATGAAGATACATGGCTGCGATACTATGCAACCGAGCTTGATCGACTTCAGTGGCTTGAGCATAACGAAGGACCGCTGCCCAGCCCTGAAGACGTGCCGCACCCACGCAAACTGCCCCGCGCTACTGAGTATTGAACGAGCATTGAACACTGTTTGTAATCCCGTAATGGAGTCTCTCCGAGACACCATGTAGCCGCGTCTCAGAGAGACGCGGCTACGTGCAGAGAGGGCTGGGTGGGCAGCCCTGGCCAC
>JAYVHC010000930.1:0-5394 GCA_043771575.1 Planctomycetia bacterium | reverse complement strand
GGCTGACAACACCAACGCTTCTTTGATAGCCCCGATGCCCAATGCAATCAGTCCAACTCGCGAGGCTAGCGGGCCAATAAATGTCGCAGGTTCGCTGCTGCAGTCGACGATCATTGTTGCTAACAAACAAGCGTGGATCGATTCGCTAACCGTCGATGGCCCGCTTAAGGTTTTTGGCAATCCAACTGCTGCTGCACCTGATCCGTGGAACGTGGTTGGCCAGCAACTACAATTGTCTACAAACCCTCAGGGGCAAGCGAATGTTCAAATTACTGGCAACCCAGCGCGCATCGCTATGGGGGAAGCTTGGTTGATCGGCCCAGTTGTGCGCTACGATCAAACAACCGGATTAATCTGGATGGACCAGCCCGGCGAGTTTTCGATTCCAACAACCGCTCTCAACGTATTGGATGCAGTGGGTACTGCGCCCCATCCGCAGAGTCCATCAAGCCTGCAGTGGCTCAAGGCACCGCATTGCAAATGGCAGGGCAGGTTGATATTTGATGGCGTGGTCGCCAACATCGAGGGTGATATCGAAATATCAGGTATGTTCAGCCCAGCCGAGAATCGCTTTTGGTCCGTCGAATGCGGTTGCCAACAAATGGAAATTTACCTTGGAGCGCCGATCAACATGCAAGCTCCTAAACCTGGCGCTGCCAAATTGGAACGGGTGGTACTGAAGGACTCGGTCGACATTCGTGCTGCGCAAAGCGACAGCCAAGGCAATCGACTTAGCCTTGAACGGATCGTTGTCCCGTCGCTTTCCTACCACCTTCCGCAAAGTCAACTAATTGGTTCCGGCCCAGGCTGGATTCGCTCGTGGCATTTATCCTCGCTGAACCTCGGACAGATGGCATCGAGTAGTTCGACGCGAACTGCGCCCAAGCAAGAAATCCAAGGAGCTCATCTCAATTTTCGCGAAAGCATGGTGGCCTATTTGAATCGATCAGAAGTTGTGTTCGAAGGTAAAGTCGAACTGGCTGCAGGTCCGCTTGCTGCTTGGGACCACATGATTGACATAAATACCATGCAGCGGCTGAAGACTGACGAGATGCTTCTCAATTGCGACTTACTCAAAGCCTACGATACCAGTGGACTTGGCCCTCGCGGTTCGACTTTCGCAGCAGCTACTGCAACCTGGGAGTTTCAGTCGCTCGGCAACGTGCGCTTCGCGGGCAAGACCGATGAAGGCGATTATTCGGGCAGCGGCTATCGTGTAACCTATACGCAACCCAAAGACCTCTTGGTGCTCGAAGGCGATGGTCGCACACCAGCCCACATTCGGAAAGACCCGCTACCGAACAGTCGCGAACAGGCTTTCGAAGCCGATGTGATATCCGCAGCGATCAACGTCAAGACGATGGCCACGCAGGAAGTGCGCATCAAACGAGTTGGCATTGAGGCCGCTCCAACACAAAACAGTACACTGGGCATCAACGGTCCACTGCCAGGCGCGCCGGCGGCAAACTCGAAGCCCGGTTCATCTTCAAATGATCCGCGCAGTCCAGCATGGCTCCGGCCAAAACAATAGCCCAGCTTAAGAATCGCAGGACTAACCAGCAGGTGTAAAACTAGCCAGATTTGCGTCTCAAAATTGCTCGACGATGCGGCCTGACTCCAGCACCAGCCGTCGATCTGCCAGTGCCTCAGCCTCTTCGATATTATGTGTTACATGCAGCGTCGTAACGCCCGTTACCTGCTTCACCTTGATTAGCCACGCATGCATTTCATTTCGCGTGGCTTGATCCAATGCGCTCAACGGTTCATCGAGCAGCAATAGCGCTGGACGGGCTGCCAACGCGCGTCCCAACGCAACACGTTGTGCCTCGCCACCACTTAAGCCTGGAATGCGACGGTCCAGCAAATGACCAAGGCCCAACACCTCAGACAGTTCTTTTGTTCGCTGCTTAATCTCGGCCTTAGAAGCATGTCGTAGTCGCGGCCCAAACGCCAAATGCTCACGCACATTCAAGGTGGGAAACAACGCAAGGTCCTGAGGCACATAGCCGATTTTTCGATCGCTGGGGGACCAGCTTGTTACCTCAGATCCTTGAATGTGGATCGAGCCTTTAGTAATTTTTCTGAGCCCGCAGATCGCTTCAAGAATCGTTGTTTTCCCCATTCCTGTTTTTCCCATGAGCACAACATACTGCCCCGCTTCGATGCGAAACGAAACGTCGTAAAGTGAAAAAGTACCGCTGCGGAGGGCAACTTGCTTGAGTTCGATCATGCTTGCAACCTCGCTCCGAAAACGCGCAATACAAGCAGCACAATGACAGCCATGACCACCATCAACAGTGAGACTGCGACGGCTGAATCAAGTTGTCCTACGCTCAGTTCGAGAAACACGGTTGTCGAAAGCACTTCGGTTCGCATCTGCGTTGCACCCGCAAAAACCATAATCGGCCCGAACTCACCCAGCGAGCGAGCCCACGCAAGCGTCGTCGCCGTCAACATCCCGCGCCAAGCTTGTGGCAGTGCGATTTGCAAAAAAGCTTGTGCACGCGTGCAACCCAGCGTGCGCGCAACATCTTCGCAGCGTGGATTGATTTGATCGAACGTGACGCGCATCGTGCGCACTGCAAAGGCACAGGCAACTGTGAATTGTGCCAGCACAACCGCTGGCCAACGATACGTAACAGGAAATCCTAATTTATCACGCAACCAAGCCTCCAACTCCCAACTGCCAAGCTTGAGGTGAAATAAAATCAGGAGGCTCAACCCTAAAACCAACGGCGGCAGCACAATCGGAATGTCGACCAGCGTATCCACCAACCATCGTCCCGGAAATCGATAACGCGACAACAGATAGCCCAGCGGAGTCGCAACCCACAACGACATCAGCGCCGCCACGGTACACGAGAGCAACGTCAATCGAAACGCAGCTTGTATTTCCGGTTTGAGCAGCGCTGTTTTAAAGTCGGATACAGATGTGAACATCACATCGGCCACCAAAAGCAAGGCAATCAGCAACACAAACGTGGCGGACAGGCCTCCCATAATTAAAAAGAAGGGTAGGTCAGCATGTTTACGCCTCGTTAACTCAGCTAAGCGTACCGGTGGTTCCAAAGTCGGTTCCTGTATGACAAACACTGCCACCGTTATCCGAGAATTGGGATGTTAGGTTAGAGTAGAACGATTGTCCCAATCGTTTGCAGCAGCAATTGAGACAAATGCTCTACTGTTCCACGAGCAATTGAGACAATTGCCTACTCTAACAATCCCCAAAAATTAAGCTGGACAGAGCGCTAGTCGTTACCCAGTGGGTGCAAATGGCTGGAGCCAAGGCTGGCGTCGCGCGGGGTCAAGCCGACTTCGCGGGCTTGCTTGATGTTACAAAAGGGGTTGTCGCCGATCTCGTCTTGCCAACACTTCGGTACAACGAAGGCGATGTGCCCATCCTCAAAAAAAATATTCATACCTAGACCGTCGTGAGCTACAAATGCTTCGCGTCCATTTTGGATCAGCGGTGCGTCAGCTAGCACTGCAAGATTTGACCGTCCTTCACAACGCGGTGGAACGATGATTCCGTCGTCAACCAATCCGAGTGAATAGGCGTAGTCGCCGCCTACTTCATGGCGGCACAATTCCAAACTCGGCGCATCGAAGGTTCTCAGTTGGGCCATTGTGGGAATGAATTCAAGGCTGCTGTGGGTTGGTCGGCATCCCTCAAGACTGGCACACCTAAGTTGCGATTGGGAATTCACCAAACCGACATCATACAGTCGAATCGCAAAAATCCCAGCAAATGATTCGGGCCCTTCTAAGGCGACTGCTGGAAAACGCTGCTGCGGATCTAGGGACGCTAATTCAATTAGGCCACGCCCCAAGTCACCGAGACGATACGCACACTGAGCTCTACGGGATTCAAACCGGGCGCGCAGGACAGTGGGCAAGAACAAGCACAACAACACCGCCGAGCAGGCAATCAAGGCCGTCGAGTCCCAGGTCGAGCGTCGAACTCGATTTTCCGAAGCGCCGTCATGGCTTGAACCAAGACGAAGTGGCTCCTTCACAGGCTTGAGAGGCCGAGCCTCCTTGCTAGCATCATCAATGCGAGCCATCGTAGTTGCGAGCAAATCCGCTGGCGGTTCATAATTGATTTGACATGAATTCAGCCGACCAAGCACCATCCGCAATTCGCTCAAGCGAGCTCGCAGATCTTCATCGTTTGCCAGACCCATTTCGACGCGTTTGCGCTGTTGTGGGTTTGCGTCCCCTAACATGTAGGCAATCAGCTCTTCGTCAGAAATCGGCATGGGTTCTAACTGCAAGGAAGATATCGTAGCGGATGCCGCCGGAAACCACGCGGCATAAACGGTGAGGGTTTACTAATTGTTACGCTGCCAAATCGCAGAAAGTTTGCGAATCGCTGAATGAACTCGACTTTTAACTGTTCCGACCGGCACGCCGAGGATTTCGGCGGCATCGCGATACGGCAATCCTTGGAGGTACACTAATTCCAGGGCACTGCGGCCCGGTTCGCCAACTTCCTCAATGGCTGCTTCCATTCGTGAACGCAGTTCTGCGCGCTCAAGCGGGTCTACTGTCGACTGACGATAATCCGCGATGTTCGCCGCGTGCGTCGATTCCCGGGAGTCGCTGCTCGACGATTGGATATCGAGGCTTTGGAAAGATCTTCGTTTGCTGCGGCGTTTGAGATCGATGGCTTGATGGGTTGCGATACCATACAACCAAGGACGGAACTTTCGCGACGCATCAAACTGCACAGATTTTTGAAACACGCGAATGAAAGTTGTCTGAAACGCGTCTTCGGCCATCGCATCGTCAGCTAAGTAGCGGCGAAGATAATTGTAGATCTCATGCTTGTAGCGCTCGACCAGCAGCTCAAAACTCGCTCGGTCGCCATCCTCTGCAAACGCGCGCACCAACGCTTCGTCGCTGAGCACTACGGTAGATGTCGCGTTCATGTTTGGGCTTTCGGAGCGACCGACAAATAATCAATCGGAGAATCTAAGGATGCCGCTATTGTATCGCAAACCGGGCTCACATTGCAAATGCCTGTTGTGCCGATTGTACAAAATCACCCACCAGCGACTCGTCTTTGCATCCTGGCGACGATTCCACCCCCGAAGCGGTGTCGACGCCGACGCAGTGCGTTGCCTGGATCGCTTCGGCGACGTTGGCGGGAGTCAGCCCGCCAGCGAGTAGGAGAGGGATTTCGCCAAAGCAGGTTGGGCGTGGCGTGAGCAAGTCCCAACGCGCGGTTCGACCCGTGCCGCCGCCGACTCCAGGAGCAAAGGCATCGACGAGAAAGCCTCGCAATTGACCACGGGCTGCAATTTCTGAGTCGAGCCACTGGCGGGAGAGTTGCTTTTCCTCGCGCCGACCGCTCCAAGAGATTGCTTTGATGATCGCCAACTCAGGCAAATC
>JAYVHC010000929.1:0-2647 GCA_043771575.1 Planctomycetia bacterium | reverse complement strand
CTGTCCAGATTAAATCTTTGGGTTGGGAGGGCGAAGCTCCTGCTAAGCCGCTCGGTAAATGGCTCGGTAGGAACCTCGCCCTCCCGTTGCGCGAACCCTAAAATCTAATCTGGACAGAGCATTAGTTAAAAATCATCTTCCCAGTGGTTAAACCTGATAATCACGAGCCCAGATTTACCATTCCAGAGTGCCACCAAGCAAACAATAGGGTAAATTCAGAGCTTAATCGGCACTTCTCGTCGCACTGAACGCCGACATCGGGTTCCCGCGAGAAGTGGCGATTAACGCCAGTCCCTTTATGGCAGTATTTAGTGTCTCGAACCGGCGGGACACGCAGCGTCCGCCAAGTTTTAATAAGTGAACAATATGTCCCATGTGATGACTTGGATCGCTGATGGCCGAAGTAAACCACGGGTGGTTGTGCTGGCGTCTGTAAATCGCCCGCGAGTTCGCGCCGATTTGGGCCGCATTGCCCGCATCCTGAGCGCGTCGGCGGACATTGTGGCTGTCGATGAAGATCAGTCTTACGAGTTCGGTGAATCGCCGGTGGATCTCGTCGTGGTATTGGGTGGCGACGGGTCGATCCTATCTGCGGCGCGGCGGATGGGGCTGCACCAGCGACCTGTAATCGGCGTCAACTTGGGGAAACTCGGGTTCTTGGCAGCCCTCAAGGAACATCAGCTCGAAGAGATTTGGCCAGACATCTGCGCAGGGCACTGCGAGATCGATTCGCACGTCATGCTCAAGTGCTCGGTGTGGCGGAATGGCAAGCAAGTCCAATTGCAGAACGGGGCGGATCACGTGCTAGCATTGAATGAAGCGGCTATTCTCGGTGGCCCGCCCTATTCGATGCTTCAGATCGATCTTTACGTGGACAGGGAATTGGCTTCTACTTACAGTTGCGATGGGCTGCTTATCAGCACACCGGTGGGTTCGACGGCACACAACTTGTCCGCCGGCGGTCCGATCTTGAATCGTCGTTTGGATGCGGTGGTGATCAGCCCCATTAGTCCCCATACCTTAACCATGCGCCCGGTCGTCGATGACGCCAACCGAATCTTCGAGATGTGCGTGATGCAGGGTCATGAATCAGTTTCCGCGTTGGCGGATGGTCGAGTGCTATTTAATTTGCAGGAAGGGGATTGCTTCTGTTTGGAAAAAGCCCCCGTGGCGTTCCAGATGATTGCGATTCCCGGCAAAAGCGAGTACTTGGCGCTGCGCGAAAAACTGGGCTGGGGTGGAAATCCTCGCGAAAATAAACGTTAACCACAATTCAATTCACGTTCCTGGCATGGAGGCCTAAGATGTTGGCTCGAACTGTTTTTGCCCTAGTTGTGCTACTCGCCACCGTCACCGAAGTCGCGCTGGCTCAAACGCCCGCCACGACGGCCCGTAAGCCTACGCAGAAGGCACCAGCCACCGAAGCGAAACACTCGCTTAAGTACAAATTGCGAGCCGGTGAATCGCTTTACAGCAAAGTAATTCATTTCGCCGAAACTCGCACTAAAATGTCTGACCACGAGGAATCGAGTTCCTCGCGCACCACCAGCGAAAAAGTCTGGGAAGTCAAGTCGGTCGACGCCAAAGGCAACATGACGTTCGAATATCGCATCCTGTCGGTAGATCTGGCTCAACGAGTTGGCGACAAAGACGAGATTAAGTTCAACAGTCAAACCGAGGACACCGCGCCGGCCGTCTTTAAGAAAGTTGCCGAAACGGTCAACAGGCCGCTGGGCATGATCACCATCAACCCGCGCGGACAAGTGACCAACCGCGACAACGATACCAAAAACCCGCAATTGGGCATGGGCGAGCTAACCATTCCCTTGCCCGAAGAAGCGATTGCCATCGGTTCCGAGTGGAGTGTGCCGCGCGAGATGCGAGTCAAACTGGAAGATGGTTCGCAGAAGACCATCAAAGTCCGCGAACTCTATACGTTGGAAAAAGTCTCGGCCGGTGTCGCGACCATCCGCATCGAATCGCAACCGCTGACACCAGTCAACGATCCCGCCGTCGAATCGCAGTTGATTCAGCAACTGAGCAAAGGCCAAATCAAATTTGATATCGATCGCGGTCGCATGCTCAGCAAGCAACTGGATTGGAGCGAAGAAGCCATCGGATTCCGAGGCGACAATACTTCGCTGAAGTACGACGCGCGCTTTACTGAAGAATTGCTAACTACGGTGCCCAAGACCGCATCCATTCGCGCCAAAAAGATTGTCGAGTAACCCCTTAAGTACTCATTGCCCACCGATTCAGGGGTTGGGAAGTTTTAGAGGGTGAATTCCCGGGGCTGTAACGGGAGGGCGACGCGGGCGACGCTCCTGCCGAGCTTTTGGGGGTTCCAACCATCCGCGCCACCGCTGCTGACGCCAACTCTGCTTCAAGCTAGCATAGGCAGTTTAGCGGTAAACCACAGCCGCTTCGCCCCAGCGATAAGGACTTATCTCCGGTTCCGAGCCGTTAGCGCAAACCGGCGATACGTGGCTATCCCTGGCACCCCGCCACCCATTCAACCGGGGGTAGCGCTACTGCGCCCTGAGTCGTAGCCGTCAAGGATGTTGCGGTTCGAATGACGACAGTTTGAAATGGCCGACCGAACTGCTCACCGCGTTTTCCATACTTCCAAATCCCCGGGTTACGCTTT
>JAYVHC010000928.1:0-3001 GCA_043771575.1 Planctomycetia bacterium | reverse complement strand
ATATGTTTAACGTTTTTTCGGCCTCGCGAAACTCCGGCGTCAACACTGCTTCGAATGATCGAAAATTCCGGTCTGAGGTAGCTACCAACGAAGGAGCGGGAGGGAGGTCAGACACTTTGTATGCAGGCAATTCAGTGCTCTCCATTAAAGCCGCTCGCACCAGTAGCCTGAGTTGCTTTTCTTGGAGACGTTCCATAGGAATCATTGCGGTTACGCAGTCGCTCTTTCGAGTGATGGACTGCAAGATGGTTTTCTGCTCATCCAAATAAAGCAACCAGTCTTGCAAGATTAACTCACGCGAATCTTCTGGACCATTCACGATCGAACCGCCAATCGCAACGAAATCGATACGACTCGATTGCTGAAGAACAAGGGTGCCAATGCCGATGGTAGTCCCAAGAACTGCCACAATTCCAATGGAAATCGCCAGCGGCCTTACTGCGATAAAAGGTTTTCGCCTCACTCGATAGTTATTCCAATCCAAGGCCTCATTTGGCAACGTGCCAACAAAATCTGAAAGCGGCAATGTAAATGGAGAGTTAGGTTGAGCAGCTCTTTCTGGTGGGTTTTTCGGTAGCCTGACATCGAAAATTTTTCCGCAGACATCGCACGTTACGCGAGTCAGGTCGTTCCCAGTTTCGGACACGTTAATTTTGACTTTGCAACTTGGGCAGGCTGCTCGAAATATGGTCATCAATTTATTCCTTATCGCGGTGTGGTAGAGTTGCAATCAAAGAGTGCTGAGACCAGAAAGCTTGCCAACTCGCTCCACTTCGTTCCATAGTCTAAGTGCTGTTGGGATTCGACGCTTTGGCGCTGGCTCGGTCATCGCATTGACTAAGTCGACAAACATCTCATTCATACCAATCTGGCCTTGCCGTTCAACTCGATGTCGCCGTTCCTTTAGCTTGGGCAGCAAATCGCGAAGCTCGCCGTGGCCATAGGGAGGTTCGCCGGTCAACAGCTGTGTTAACACGGCACCGAGAGAATAGATGTCGGATTGCAAACTGCATGAGTCTATTTCATTGCCAAGCAATCGCTCCGGGGCAGTGAACGATAAGTCGCTTGGCAGATACACTTGCTGCGTAATCAACTTATGCGTGCTCGCATCATGCGCTTTCGCGACGAATAAGTCAGAAAGCACGAATGTGCTTCGAGTCTCATCAACTAAAATGGAAGTAGGCCTAATGTTGCGATGCACGATGCCTTCGCGTTCAAGCGTATGTAAGGAAAGTGCCATTGCGTGAGCCACACGCCATGCATCTTTCCACTCGAGGCAGCCGTTGATCCCATATTTCTGGATGCGATCCTCTAATGAACCGCCTGGAAGCCATTCCATGGCAACCCAGCAATAGTTACGTTTTCGTCCAGCTCTTATTAACTTGACCAAACTTGGGTCGCAAAGATCTCGAAGGAGTGCTACGGCACGTTTAAACCTCGCCACATCTTCGTCGCCGCCATCGCCTGTGGGCATCACCTTGATGGCGACAGTCGTTTCATTCTCAGTGTCCTCAGCTCTGAAGACTAGATTTCGACCGGAGCCGTCAACCCGCCCCTTTAGCACGAACCGATCTAGCGTTTTCTTGGCTTCAAGTCTTTCGCAAAGATTTGCCAGCCTATGCTTTGAACTACTTTTTATGATCATTCGTGTCGGAGCATCTAGCGGCGAATCGGAAACAATTTTGAACCACGTATTCCCCACTTGAAAAATCTGCCCCGATCCCAGTACTTGACTCTCCGTAATCTTCTTACTATCGACGTAGGTACCCGCTGAACTGCCCAAATCTGCTAGCATTGGAAATCCCCTCGCGAGCCGAATCTCGCAGTGAATTCGAGACATCGCACTGTCTTCAATCTTCGTATCGCTCGTTGAGCCTCTTCCAATTCGAAGCGTTGAGCCCTCGTCAATTCGCAGCCTGTGTATCTCGCCGTCACCGGTTGTATACTCGAGATGCCAAGTCACTTTTGGGCTCCGTTTTTTCGAGGCTGTTCGCTATCGCGCGACGAGATGCCCGTTTGTTCCGCCGCTGTCGCTCGCAGTATAGCGGTGTGAACGGATTCGCTTTCTGCAACCACGCGTGCGATCAATTGTTCGTGAGATTCCACAGCGTTGGAGTTCGAAGGATGCCGCGCTGCATAGCTTGAAACAATTGCGACCAGATCTGCAATAACTTTGTCGTCGAATGCTTGGCCTGATTGAATTGCTTCCGCCGCATAAAAGGCAGCGCGATCCCTATCACCACTTGCTGCTAGTTGAATCGCTATAGAGTCTTGGTTCGTGCGCCCTCGCATCAACTGATATTGCAGTGCAACCAATCGATGCAGGCGATCGTTGTCGGTTTGTAAGTCATTGATTTGCGTCGCTTGCGACCAAGATCGTACGACGATCATACTTGCAAGCACAAGCAACAACAGTACGGCTGTACCTGAAACGCTTGCTGCCAAGATGTGTCTTCGAAGCTGATACTCTAACGTAGCCAGCAGGCTGGGCGGTCGCGCACTTACAGGTTGACCGCAAGCAAAAGCAAGCAAGTCATTCTTAAGTTCAGGTGCTGATCGGTAGCGCTGCGAAGGTGTCTTATGAAGGCACTTGAGTATGATCGCTTCGAGTGGTCTTGGAACTCGCAGGCCGAATTGTCGAAGAGGCGTTGGTGGTTGTGATATGATCTTCATAATCAAATCGTCGTGGTTCGCGGAGACGATCGGCGGTCTGCCGACAAGTGACGCGTACATTACCGCTCCCAACGAGTAAATATCTGAAGCCGCGGATAGCTCGGTCGCTCCCAACGCTTGCTCTGGCGACATGAACTGAGGGGTACAAGCACTCTGTTTGCTATTGTCGTTCGTCCCGATTCTGTTGGCATGGATGGCCGCCAACCCGAAGTCCGTCAGCTTTGGGGCGTCCGTAACGTCAAGCAGGATATTCCCTGGTTTGATATCCAAATGCAGAACACCATTTTGATGAGCGTGTTCGAGCGCATCGCAAATAGTCGTCGCGATG
>JAYVHC010000927.1:0-2266 GCA_043771575.1 Planctomycetia bacterium | reverse complement strand
GCTACGTCAATTCTTTGAACAACTCACAGACAATCGCGATTGGCTCAATACCGCGACTCCATCCGAAATCATCACCGAAACCCCTCCAGCCGGATCGGTATTCCTTCCCGACTGCTCCTATCGAGAAATGACCGAATGGGCTCTGCCTGTAAATCGTCAGTGCGATTATGATTCGCTCGTACACGAACTGGAGTGCGATTCCCGCTGGCCGCAGATTAAACCGTTCCTTCGAGGCGGATACTGGCGCAATTTCCGGATCAAGTATTCCGAAGCCAATGAAATGTACTGCCGCATGTTGGATGTTAGCCGACGACTGGAGTTTGCTCGCCGGGGCAACGGCGACAAGTCATTGTTGCCTCAAGCCGAAGATCACCTTTATCGCGGGCAGTGTAATTGCCCGTACTGGCACGGCGCTTTTGGTGGAATTTATCTGCCGCATCTTCGTAATGCAACTTACAGCGAATTGATTGCAGCGGATAATCTTATCGAGCGTTCGAACGGTCGCCATGGCGAGTGGGTCGATGTGACTACGGAAGATTACAACAAAGACCTTTTCCCCGAAATTCGATTGGCCAACGACCAATTAATCGGATACTTTGCCCCAGCTAGCGGCGGAATGCTTTACGAACTCGACATGCGTGGCATCGAACACAATCTACTGGCAACCATGCAGCGGCGACCTGAGCAATACCATAACAAGGTCAAACTTGGCAACAGCCAGGCCTCAAGCGAAACGGCAAGCATTCATGATCGAGTTGTCTTCAAACAACAAGGACTCGAAGAACTACTTCAGTACGACAAATTCCCTCGCAAATCGCTGATCGATCATTTCTTTGATCACGGCATTTCCGCTGAAGATGTCCAACGCAGCACTGCCATAGAACGAGGAGACTTTGTTGCGCTTCCATACGATGCCAAGCTACGTCGCGGTTCTGGAAAAGTTCAAATTCAATTGCGACGCGAGGGAAACGCCTGGGGCGTGCCGCTAACAATTACCAAAGGGATCACGCTCTTCGCTGGCAGCCACGCGCTTGAGATAACGTATCTAATCGAAGGGTTACCGCCAAGTCGACCTTTTGACTTCGGGGTAGAGTTCAATTTCGCAGGCCTGCCTTCAGGAGCGGACGACCGATTTTTTTATGATGCGCGTTGCGAACGAATGGGACACCTCGGCACGGTCCTAAACATCGAGTCCACCAACTACATCGGCATGATCGACCAGTGGCTAGGTGCGAACGTGCAATGGACTTCCAATCGGCAAACAGGGCTTTGGTGTTTTCCAATCGCAACAGTCAGCCAAAGTGAAGGCGGATTCGAACTGGTACACCAATCGGTTTGCGTGATACCGCACTGGGTTGTTCAAGGAGATGAAAACGGCCAGTGGACTGTTTCGATGGATTTGATTGTTACGTGCGAACACGAACCAAATTCACGATCTTCGAAGTTATTGCTTGCGGAAAGCCAAAGACAGGTCATGGTTCACTAATGTCCATTTCATCGGTAACACAACAGACAATCGATATTCTCGCAAAAGCGGAACAGACGCGATCCGATATCGCTACCGCAGTTCTTTCGAAACAGCTCAGTGCGGAAAAGCAACAAGGGCAAGCAGTTGTAAAGCTGATCGAGCAAGCGGCTGTCAAGTCAACCCGAGGCATCGACGTGAAGGCGTAAGGCGTTCGTCGAAACTTTTGGGCTGGCAAGGGGGCGAGAGATCGGCTCGTTCCAGGCTAGTCCTCCAAAGGCTGGAAATTCTGATTTTGTAAAACACAAACCGCTACTCGTATTTTTTCGTACGAGACACGGCCGTGCAAAGCTTCGTGGATCGGTTTCAATCGATTCCAACCTGCGTACTGGATAACGGCTCTCAACTCTGCAAACTCGTCCTGACTTAACCAATGCGATGGGTCAACGATTTTGTTGTCGAGAATGAACTGTACCAAATACTGGTGAATCGTGGACTTGGCCAATGCGAGTCGCAATGCAATTTCCTCGATCGTATAGTGTCGATCTACAAAGTGCTTGCAGGCTGCCATAAAATTAGGGTTGTCTGGCGAAATGCGATTCGTACCTGGCGCATTCGGAACTATGGAGACTGGAGCTATGTCGTGGTCGCGGCAATAGTTGACGATCCATTCGACCAAGTCTTTACCGAATTCCGTAATCTTTTTTTCTCCCAACCCATGCACTTGAGCCAGGTGCCGAATCTCGGTGGGCCTGCGCCGGGCCAAATCACGTAACGTTACGTCGCCGCAAACGATATATG
>JAYVHC010000926.1:0-2063 GCA_043771575.1 Planctomycetia bacterium | reverse complement strand
AAATTCAAATGCCAAAAGCGAGGAGAAAATCGAGTATGGCTAAAATTTCGGAAGCGCTGGGTATGATCGAAACCAAGGGGTTCATTTCCTTGGTGGAAGCCGTCGATGCCATGATGAAAGCTGCCAATGTGCAGTTTTTGGGCTGGGACAAGGTTGGCAGCGGACTGGTTTCCGCTTTCGTAACCGGGGACGTAGCCGCTGTCAAAGCTGCCACAGACGCTGGTGCAGCGGCTGCTGGTCGCGTTGGCGAAGTCGTAAGTGTTCAAGTGATCGCGCGCCCACACGAAGATCTGTCCAAGATTCTCAAGGTCTAATGACCTGAGAAACATCACTCATTCACCGCACATTCAAGTACTGAAAGAAGACTATGCAAAAAGCAATTGGATTAATCGAGACGAAGGGACTATTGGCGTTGATCGAAGCGACTGACGCAATGGTCAAAGCCGCCAGCGTTGAAATCGTCAAACGCGTCGATATCGGCGGCGGCTTGGTCACAACCGTTGTCAGCGGCGATGTAGGCAGCGTTCGCGCAGCCGTCGAAGCGGGTGCATCGGCAGCCGCACAAGTGGGTGAGTTGATCAGCAGCCACGTGATCGCACGTCCAGCTGAAGGACTCGAAACCGCTTTTTTCTCGTAGGAGCAAGGATGAAGGTCCTAGTCGCAAACCTCGGTTCAACGAGCTTTAAGTATCGCTTGTTCGATATGTCGACCGAAAAACAACTTGCGCGAGGCGGCGTCGAGCGAATCGGCTCGGCGATGAGTCGTTGCAATGTTGAGATCGGTGACTATCGAGGCGAGATGGAAATGCCCGTGCCACATCACGGAGTTGCCGTGCGCGCTTGCGTGCAGCAATTGACGGATCCGGAACATGGTTGCGTGGGTACTCCGTCAGAGATCTCCGCGATCGGTTTCAAAGCCGTCCACGGCGGTCGCATGGCGGGTGTTTTTCGAATCGACGAGGCGATCTTAACCGCGATGGAAGAGGTCAGCTCGGTCGCGCCGGCGCACAATCCGCCTTATTTGGCTGCCATGCGTCAGTTGGCTGAGACGGTGCCCGACATTCCTCTCGTGGCCGCGTTTGAAACGGATTTTCATCTGACAATTCCGGAAGCTCGTCGGCGCTACGCGATTCCCAAAGCTTGGGCAGATGCGTTGCCGATTCGCAAGTGGGGCTTTCATGGTGCGAGCCATCGCTTCATTGCGACTCGCAGTGCTCAGTTGCTCGGTCGCTCCGATGCGCGCGTCATCTCGTGTCACCTCGGTGGTTCCAGCAGTTTGACCGCGATCCACGCGGGCAAGAGTGTCGCGACCACTATGGGTATGAGTCCGCAAACCGGTTTGCCGCAGAATAACCGTGTTGGCGACCTGGATCCGTTCTGCCTGCCGATGCTCATGCAGCACACGGGCATGAATTTGGATGAGATGCTGAAGTCACTTTCGACCGAAGCCGGATTGCTTGGGTTATCGGGTGGAGTAAGTGGCGATATTCGCGATCTCGAAAGCGCAGCGACGGGTGGCAACGCCGATGCGCAGTTGGCACTCGATGTCTACGTGGCAGAAATTCGTCGACAACTGGGCAGCATGTTGGTGGCTCTGGGTGGCTTGGACGCTCTCGTGTTCACAGGTGGCATCGGTGAGAACGGAGCGAATATTCGCGCTGCTGTTTGCAGAGGGCTAAGTGAATTAGGGATCGCACTTGACGAAGCCAAGAATCGTTTGTCAAAAGGTGAAGTGCGCTTGGATGCCGCCGATAGTCGCGCCCAAGTTTGGATCATTCCGACCAACGAAGAACTTATCGTCGCTCGCCAGACCGCCAGCGCGCTCAAGGACTAAGTGATCATGTTTGTAGCCAAAGTTACAGGTTCCGTTGTCTCGACAGAAAAAGTCGAATCGATGCGCGGTCAAAAGCTGCTTGTCGTCGAACCGTTTCGGCTCGAACCAGGCGAACGCGACAAACTGATTACGACCGGCCGCACGTTCATCGCCGTCGATATGCTTGGCGCAGGCGTGGGAGACATGGTCTTGATTGTCCAGGGTAGCAGCGCTCGATTCACGCCCGAGAC
>JAYVHC010000925.1:0-4781 GCA_043771575.1 Planctomycetia bacterium | reverse complement strand
GAAGCGACTCAGACTTTTGCATTGAACGTGGCGCTGAGCAGAGTGAATCGGCCACCGGTATTTACCACCGCCCCGGTGATCACAGTGGATCCATTGTCGAATTATCAATACGCCGCCTCGGCTCGCGATGTCGACGGTGATGCGATCGTTTATGCACTCTCGCAATCACCCGCAGGCATGACCATCGATGCGGCTACTGGACTCTTAAAACTCTCAAGCGCATCCGCGGGAAGCTACCCTGTTTCGATCACTGCCAGCGATCCTCGGGGCGGCATTGCCACGCAAGATTTTACTTTGTTCGTTGGCACGACTCCAACGCGAACCGTGCCCGTAATCACATCGACGCCTCCCGTGGTCGCATATGTCGGTCTGACGTACATCTATTCGGTCACGGTCTCCGATGCCAACAGGACTTCATTGCAGTTCCAACTTCGGCAAGCCCCAGTGGGAATGACGATCAGCCCTACTGGCCGAATCACTTGGCTGCCTCAAGCAACGCAACTCGGACCCCAAGTCGTTCGATTGTCCGTCACCAACGCCAGCGGTGGAGGGGCAGCGCAATCATTCACTGTCGAAGCGGTCCAACAACGACCGAATCTCGGCCCTCAGTTTTCTTCGACTCCACTGCGCATCGCGTCCCCTGATCAAGATTACCGTTATACAGCCGTCGCCGTCGATCCCGAGCTATCGACCCTCTCTTACACACTGGCGTTTGCTCCCGTCGGTATGAGCATCAATGCTCAGACCGGCGCCATTCTGTGGAAACCAACAACGCAAGTCGGGCTACATCGCGTGCAAGTCAGGGCTATCGATGTTCAAGGTTTACTCGCAACCCAAACGTTCTCAATCGATGTCCGTCGCCCCAACACCTTACCGACTTTTTCGAGCACGCCAATCAGAACGATCATGGTCGGTGATGCGTACCGCTACAACGCTCTGGCCACAGATTTGGAGGACGCGATGACCTATTCGCTGCCTGCTGGGCCAACTTCGGGATTGAATGGAATGCAGATCGACCCGCGGAGCGGTGCGATCACATGGCAACCTCGCGCCCTGGACACTGGAAATTATTTTGTCACTGTTCGAGCTACCGATGACCGCGGTAGCTTCACCGACCAATCCTTCGACTTGTCAGTTATCCCTGATCGCCGTGCTCCAACCGTTTCGATTCGACTCGAGCGAACTACGATCCATGTCGGCGAAAGTATTCGAATCGACGTGCGAGCGTTCGACGCCAGCGGATTGGACTCCGTTTCACTTGCCATCGACGGTAGCGCGGTAGCGTTGGAATTGGACGGCAGCTTTGTGTTTACCGCCACGGCCAGCGGTATTCCGAACGTTGTAGCTTCCGCCGTTGATCGCGCCGGCAATTCGATTACGGTAGCCGCCGACCCCGCCCTGCACGTGCTAGATGCCACGGACACCGAACCACCGCGTATTCAATTGACCGCACCTGCCAATGGCTCGACGACGACTTTCTTGACGAACATTGTGGGCACGATCACCGATCGCAACCTCGAATATTTTGAATTGCAATACTCACTGGCCAACACCGACCAATGGACCACGTTCGCGCGACGCCAGTTCCGTCCCGGCCCCAGTGGAGATGGCATTACCAACGGCACTCTAGGCGTCTTTGACCCGACGCTGCTGGCCAATGACACTTATCAGATTCGCGCCATCGCTCAAGACACCAACGGCGCCCAGAGTGCTTCCTACATCGAACTGTCGGTCGCAGCGCAGGCCAAGATCGGTAACTACCATTACGATGCCGTACAAAACGGATGTACGGAATGTCGGGCTGGCTTCTCAGATTTGGAAGTGAATGTCGCGGGAATTCCAATTAGTATCCAGCGATCTTACGACACACTGGATGCTGCCTTCGTCGGTGATTTTGGCTACGGCTGGCGGATGTCGATAACCAACCCACGCATTCGTGAAAGTGTTCGCCCGAGTCTCTCGGAGCTGGCCGGCGCCGGTCCACTGACCGCCAATCCTTTTCGCATTGGCACCCGAGTCTATATGAACGCGCCGGATGGTCGCCGCATCGGTTTCACGTTTAACCCAGTGCCCGCTGGCGGTTTGTTGGGAACAATTTGGACACCGCGATTTACGCCCGATCCCGGCGTCAAATATAATTTAGAAGTTGAAAACACCCCGCTCAGCCAAAACGCCAATGGAGCCTTTGGACTTTATCTGCTGAATCTGCCTTACAACCCAGACCGATACACGCTCGTCAGCAAGGACCAACTGCGTCTGACCTACAGTCAGTTTTCCGACTTGCAACTGGAAAGCATCTCTGATCGCAACGGCGTTCAACTGACGTTCACGCGAGACGGGATCTTCTCCAGCCTTGGTCCCAAGATCGTTTGGCAACGCGATAGCCAAAATAGAATTACGTCGATTACCGATCCGGCAGGCAATGTCCTTCGCTACAGCTACAACAACGACGGAGATTTAGCGTCATTCGAGGATCAGGTTGGCAACATAACGCGTATGAGCTACTTGGCGGATCCAGCTCACTTTCTCCAGTCAGTCGTCGACCCGCGCGGTTTCGAAGTGATGAAACTGACGTATGATGCGAACCATCGCATGATCGGTTTGACCGATGCCCTGGGAAATTCCGAAACGCACAAATACGATATCGAGGACCATACGGAGGTTGTAGCGGATTTCAGTGGCAGCGAGACCAGACTGTTGTTTGACGATCGCGGCAATGTCACTCGTCTGACCGATCCGCTCGGCAATGTTTTCGAAGCGGTCTTCAATCAAGACGACGAGCCCATTCGGTTAGTCGATGCGAATGGCGGCTTAACAGAAATTTCCTACGACGATCGCAGCAATGTGACTCAGGTAGTCGATCCACTTGGAAACGTTTGGAAGACCACCTACAACGCCAACAACGATCGCACTTCGACTACCGACCCCGATGAGAAACAGCTCAAGTTCGAGTACGATGATCGTGGCAATCTAGCTAAGTCCACCGACCAATTGGGCCGAACTAACACATTGACCGTGGATTCAGCCGGGCGTACGACGTCGCTCACCAATCCTTCCGGCCAGACTTGGTCGTTCACTTTTGGAAACTTTGATGCTCCTGCGCGCATCACCAACCCCGACGGCGCCTATCGAGCTGTCGAGCTGAATAGCTGGGGTGAAATGGTCGGCGTGACCGACGAAAATGGCGTCACCTATCAATTCGATCGCGATGCGGCGAACCGAGTCACCGCCGTCGCCGTCGTCAAGCCGACCCAAACCACCTCGCGGTTACAAGCCGCGGCTGCCGATACGCGCGAATTCATGGCAGTGCGAGAGTTTCTTCACAATGTTCTTATCAAGGAAACCGACGCCCTAGGACGCACTACCCAATATCACTACGATGCATTGGGTCGCATCGATGAAATCACTGATCCCATCGGCGGCAAATACAAAACAGTCTTCGATGCACAAGGTCATGCAAGCGAAAAGACGGATTCCCTCGGTAATACCACGCGATATAAGTACGACCGCAGCCATCGCGTAATCAAAGTCATCAATGCCGCCAGCGGTTCGATTCAATACGGCTATGACAACCTGGGCAACGTGAATCAAATTACTGATGGAGCTGGTTTCGTAACGCAGCACACCTACGATCTGGCTAGCCGTCGCACGAAAACCCAACTGCCTGATGGCTCATTCCTAACATTCAAATACGATCCGTATGACAATGTGACACGAGCTACCGGCCCGCGCGGGGAGGTGACACAGTTCTTCTACGATGACGCTCATCAACTGACGAAGATGATCGATCCTATGCAGGGCGTCTATCAGTGGGACTACGACCTGTCTGGAAACCCGGACCATTTCACTGACCCACGCGGCAACACGAGTAGCCGCTTATATGACGGTCGAAATCGATTGGTTCTGAGTACCGATGCGCTCGGTTTTTCGGAACAATATGCCTACGACGGAATCGGTCGCATTGTACGCTACACTGATCAAGTCGGTGCCAACACTTCGTTCGTTTACGATTCGCTTGGCCACTTGACTCTCCGCACGAATCCCGATGGCGGCATCAGCCAGTTTGAATATGACGCTGTGGGAAATCTAACGAAGGCGATCGATCCGCTAGGACGTACCAACTTGGCCACGTACGACGATCTCGATCGACGCGTGACAAGTACCGATCCGCGCGGCTCAATAACGACCTTCAGCTACGATGCAATGAGCAACTTGCTTTCCCTCACGGACGCATCTCGCAACACGACCCAATGGACTTACGATAACCTCGATCGCGTCGTATTGTTGACCGATCCGCTGGGAGCCACCGAGTCGTTTACTTACGATGACGCAATCCCTAACAACGCCGATCGTCGCGGCAATTTGGCGGTGCACACCGACCGCCTGGGCCGGAAGATGGTCTACGGCTACGACTCTCGTAATCGCAACACCACGCTCCAGTGGCAAGACGCTAACGGCTCGACCGTCGATAGCATCACCCGGCAATACGACCCCAGTAACAATTTGAGCGGTATTAGTGACTCCGATAGTCAACTCGCGTTTACCTATGACCTGAACAGCCGGCCGTTGACCACTGATAACTTGGGAACACCTGGAGTGCGCCGCGACGTGCTGACCAACACATGGGACGCTGCCGGCAATCGAACTCGAGTGCAAGATAGCGATGGTGTTCGCGTCGACTCGACTTATGATGCGCGCGAACTTTTGTCGACTCGTACTTGGTCGGGGACGGGCGCTGCTCCAGCCATTACAGCAGCCAGCGTCAGCATGAGCTACAACGG
>JAYVHC010000924.1:0-4418 GCA_043771575.1 Planctomycetia bacterium | reverse complement strand
GCCACGATTCTGTTGCTCGACCCTTCCATGAAAGATGTAGCGATCACAGCGTTTATGATTCCCGTGGGCATGGTAGCGTTCGGAATCGGTACAGTTGTTTGTTCCAGATTGCTGTCAATCAAGCGGACAGTGATTGCGTTAGCTCTTGCCACGTGCGGCTTCGGCAGTGCGACCCTGCTGCGAGCCGACGGGATGTGGGGCAACTTTTCTATGGGGCTTCATTGGCGTTGGAAGCCCACTTCCGAAGAACAAATCGCCCGTCGCAGTCCAAATTCCGATTCGAAACAGGACATCGCCGCAAGCGCTCTACTGAATCCACAATGGCCTTCGTTCCGAGGTATCGAAGGGAATAGTCGCGTACGCGGCATCCGGCTGGCGAGTGATTGGAGTACGAATCCACCCAAACAGATTTGGAAGACGGTCGTTGGTCCCGGTTGGTCCTCATTCGCGGTAGCCGGCGAAAGGCTCTTCACGCAAGAGCAGCGAGTCAGTAGGGAAGCGGTAGTTTGTTATGATACAAAAACTGGCAAAGAAATCTGGATGCAGCAAATTGAATCCCGATTCGATGATCCGCTTGGCGGACCTGGTCCACGCGCGACACCGACTTTGGCTGGAGGCAAACTTTTTACCATGGGAGGTCAAGGTTGGTTATTGTGCCTTAATCCAGTTGACGGCAAGATCATCTGGCAAAAAGATATTCGAGAACTCGCGGAGCGCGATCCACCAACGTGGGGCTTTTCATCCTCGCCGCTTGTCGTCGGTGAAATCGTGATCGTTCAAGCGGGAGGCGCAGGCGATAAAGGTGTACTGGCCCTAAACGTTGAGTCAGCAGAACTCGTGTGGTCAGTTGCTTGCAGTGAAGACGGCTACAGCTCGCCACAGCTTTGCAAAATCCTGGGTGAAGATTCGATCGTGGTACTTTCGAAACAAGGCTTCAGCGTGCTCGATCCTATAAGCGGGAAGATTCGGCTGGATTACGACTGGAAAATCGACGGTTATCGTTCCTTGCAACCGCAGCTGATCGACGACAAGTCAATTCTTATTCCCAGCGGAATGGGTTTTGGCACACGCTTGGTGCAATTCGAAAAGACCGGGGATAACTACGTCACCCGAGATCGCTGGACGTCGCGCAAACTCAAACCCGATTTCAACGACTTCGTCGTCTACCAGGGGCATGCATATGGATTTGATGCTCTGATTTTCACTTGCATTGATCTCGCGACTGGGGAAATGACATGGAAAGGTGGGCGATACGGCAAAGGCCAGGTACTGCTGGTTGAAGATTCAGGTCTACTACTGGTTGCTAGTGAACATGGTGATTTGGTGCTTGTGAAAGCCGACCCCGCCAAGCACACTGAATTGGGCTCGATCAAGGCGCTTGAAGGCCGAACTTGGAATCATCCCGTGCTTATCGACAATCGACTGTACATGCGCAATTCGCAAGAAGCCGCCTGTTATGAGTTGCCGAAGGCTTCGGAGCCCGTTGCTTTGTCACTGTAACTCCATCTTGCCGGTGTAGGAAAGTTCATCTTGAGATCCACGTTATGCTTGCACAGTACTTTGCTTGCCGCGTTACTGGTTGTCTGCAATGTCACTCCGTTCCTTTCAGCACAGGATAAGGCAACTCCCTCGATAACTTGGTCATCGCGCACAATTGAAGGGTGGCAGGTCAACGTTAACAAGCAACTCGAAAAAGACGATCCTAATTCATTGACAACCGCCATCGATTTATTGACAAAACAGCTTGAAGAAATTGTGCGCGTCGTTCCGCCAGATGCAGTCAAGCGCTTGCGAGCAGTTGTGCTTTGGATATCGCCCGAGTATGCCGGCGTCCCACCGCGAGCCGAGTACCATCCTGGAGCCGGTTGGCTGCGCGACAATGGCCGCGATCCCGTCATGGTCAAAGGTGTTGAATTCACCAATGTGCGCATCTTCGAAGCCGAGACTCGCCGCATGCCAAACTTTGCGCTGCACGAATTAGCGCACGCCTATCATGATCAGGTTCTAGGTAACGATCACGAGGAGTTGATCGCAACTTTCGAGCGCGCCAAAGCTGTCGGCAAGTACGATCGAGTAGAGCGGCAAGACTCCGAAGGCCGCAAGCGCCAAGACCGCGCCTACGCGCTGACCAGCCCGCAAGAGTACTTCGCCGAAACCACCGAAGCCTTCTTCAGCCACAATGATTTCCAACCCTACGACCGCGCTGAATTGGAAGCCTTCGACCCAGCGATGTACAAGTTACTCGAAAGGCTGTGGCGCTAGGCAGTGACGCCAGATGGACATGCGATTTTATCGCGGTTATTGCGAGTCTCGGAGGAGACCACTGACCCAATAGCATAGCGACACATCGTTTCCGAAAATCGGGAGGCTCTAAACATGTTTGTATTGCGCCACCAATCATTATCGGGAAAGCGACGCTCCTGCGGAGCTTTGTGGGGCCGCGATTGGACGTTCACCAGCAGTGGGAGCCAATCTCGCTGCCGAAAAAAGCTCGGCAGGAGCCTCGTCCGCCTCGTCCTCCCGATCTGCGCGGAGTATTGCAATTAAGTCAACCCTGTTCTCACCTATTTAAGTGCTCCATAGCATTGCCCCGGACACCAAAGTGTCGCAGGGAAATTGAGTTTCGCGAATGGCTTCCAGGGCGTGTCGCAATACGGCCAATGGCCGGGCGGCGAGTTTACCAGTGGCCGGTCGCGTATAATCTGGGCACAGGTTACATTTTTTTGCGTCGCTGCAACCGACTGCCATACGAACGCATCCAATCTACGCTCCACCTATAAGACTTTCCATGACCACTGCTGTTCAAACAAAACCCACCACCTTGGCTCAACTGCGTGAGAGCGGATGGCGTTCAAGGACGGTTAAACAAGAGATTCTCGAGAACTTTACACGCATGCTAGCGTCCGATGAGCCGCTGTATCCTGGCATTGTAGGCTGCGAGGATACGGTGATTCCGGAGATCAACATCGCGTTGCTGGCCGGACACGACATGCTGTTCCTTGGTGAAAAGGGACAAGCCAAGAGCCGCTTGATGCGCTCGTTGGTACGTTTTTTGGACGATGAACTACCGTATTTGGATTTTGACGGCGTGCCGATTCATGAAGATCCCTACGCGCCGATCACCAATGCCGGCAAACGGTTTGTGGCGGAACATTCGGAAGTTCAAATTCCGATCGCCTGGTGGCCGAGGGCAGAGCGTTATGCCGAGCGTCTGAGCCCAGGTACGAAGTGTGCCGACATCATTGGTGAGATCGATCCTTCGAAGCTGACCGGCGGTGTGAGCATGAGCACTGAGGAGGCACTGCACTTTGGACTGATCCCGCGCATGCATCGCGGAATCTTCGCGATGAACGAACTGCCGGAACTGGACGAACTGGTGCAGGTTGGTTTGTTCAATATTCTCGAAGAGCGGGACGTTCAAATTCGCGGCTATCCGATTCGTTACGACCTGGATATTTTCATTTTGTTCTCGGCGAATCCAAGCACTTACAACCGTAGTGGTAAGGTGATTCCGCAGCTCAAGGACCGTATTGGTTCTTTGATCCAAACCCATTATCCTCGCGAGCGCACACTGGGCATCGAGATTCTGCAACAAGAAGCCAAGATTGACCTCGAAGGGAAGTATCCGGTTTTCGTACCCTACTTCATGGCCGAGATTATCGAAGAGATTACCGTTCAAGCGAGAAAGAGCAAGTACGTGGATCAAGCCTCAGGCGTGTCCGCTCGCTTCAGTCTCTCGAATTACCGTGCGATGATCGGCAGTGCGAGGCAACGCGCCATCGTGTTGGGTGAATCGCCAGCGGTGCCGCGCATCAGCGATCTGGGGCACCTCATTTCTTCGTCGCTCGGGAAATTGGAACTCGACCTGATGGGCAGCCATCAAATGAACGAGCGTCAAGTGCTGGAAACCTTAGTAGCGACGGCCATCAAAACGGTCTTTCAACAATATGTTGAGGATTTTGGTCTAGGCGAGATTGCTGAAATTTTTAGTAAAGGCGTTCGCATCGAAGTCGGTGATATGCTGCCTAGCAGTGTCTACGCCGAGCGACTGAAAGTTGTTCCGACTGCTTGGGACAAAGCTTTCGAAGTCAATGCCAGCGATAATGCAGCGGTCCGCGCAGCGTGTGTCGAATTTGTGCTCGCCGGGCTCTATTCACTTGACAAGATTAGCCGCGCCCAAAAGCATGGAAAATTGCACTACGAAGTCTAGTACGCGGAGCGGGCTAGGTAAACGGACGGGGCCCTGCCCCTAAGTCAAATAGCGGAACCTCAAAAACTGGGAGCGCAGGCGTCCCGTCCGCAGTTATGCACCACAAGTCATTAACTCAGCGGCAAACGGAAAACTTATGACGCGAAAACAATCCATCGGTGGCGTTGTTCATACCTATCAAAAGTATGATCCTGGACATTTCCCGAGT
>JAYVHC010000923.1:0-1893 GCA_043771575.1 Planctomycetia bacterium | reverse complement strand
TATGAGTGCAATTCCACTCCCTTTTCGGTCGGAAATTGGCACGCTCGCCATGGTAAATGAGGCCGTCCTGTCGCGACGGGTTACGAATCGAGTGTGGCGTGCTTCGCTAATTGGGATTGGAATCTGGTCCGCAACTCTCGCAGCGCTGATCTCTATTTACGTTCAGCCCGCACCAAGAATACATGACGAATTCAGTTATCTGCTTGCGGCCGATACTTTGTTGCATGGTCGACTCGCCAATCCAACACCGCCTGCTTGGGAAGCGTTGCAGTCATTTCACACAGTCATGCGACCCAGCTATGCTTCGAAGTATCCCGTCGGTGCAGGCCTGCTAGTAGCAATCGGCTGGATGTTATTTGGAACGCCGCTGGCCAGTAGTTGGCTGGCGGCAGCCTTGCTGGCAGTTTGCATGACTTGGATGCTCGCCGGAACGCTGCCCAGACGATGGGCCATTCTCGGCGGAGTAATGATTTCGCTGTGTCCATTCATTCAATTGACTTGGGCACAGAGTTTGTTGCATGGCTTCGCACCTGCTAGTGGCAGCGCGCTGTTGATGGGCGGCATCTTGCGCTTGCGACGGCGTGTCGAGTTCTCCAAGGCTTTGATCTGCGGTTGCGGCATCGGCCTGCTGGCGACCTCGCGGCCCTTCGAAGGGCTGTGCTGCAGTGTCATTTCCGCGTCCCTGCTTTGGTTTGCGTGGAACAGATTTGGACTGCTAGAACGCGCAAGGATGGCCATGCTGGTTACAGGATACGCGGCGGCACCGGTGCTGGCCGCGCTGGTGCTGATCGGTGCGCACAATCATGCGGTCACCGGAAACTGGCTGCACATGCCCTACCAATTGCATGAAGCTCAGTACAGCGTTGCACCCATCTTTGTATTCGAGTCGCCAAAGTTGGAAAATGCAACGGCGCGCACCGACCGACCGGCGGTGTTCCACCAGTATCACGCCGTCGATACGCTGAATTGGGATCGCGCACGTGTGGGTTGGCAGGGATGGTTGCGAGGTGTCAATGAGGCAATTCGCGAGTTGCTAAAGCTTGTATTTCCATTTTTTGGCGTGTTGGCCGTGAGCGGGCTGAGATGGACAAGGTTTCGATTGTCGCGCGGTCTGCTGCTGGCCGTTGCCGCACAAGTCGCTGCATCCGCCAGCGTATGTTGGGTTTATGCCCATTACCTGGCACCGATTCTGCCATGGCTGTTATTGATTTCGATGCTGGCGTTGCGAACTTCACTACGAAAGCGTTCCAGCGCGCAAGCGCAAGTGGTACGCCTAACGATTTTCGCAATTCTGTTGGTTCAAGTGGCCAGCCTGCTGGTATTTGCGCATGTGGCAAAAAGCAACGAGTTAATATCTTGGTCGCGACATCGACAACAAATCGTGGAGCGCCTGACAGAGGTTGGAGGAAAGCATTTGATCCTGGTCCACTACGCAGCCACACATAACGTACATCAAGAGTGGGTTTACAATTTAGCTGAACCAAACGAGAGCAACATCGTTTGGGCTAGGTTTGAAGACGGACGTTGGCTCGACGCGCTGCTGAAAGAGTATCCACATCGGTCCGTGTGGGAAATTGAAGCCGATGATCCAGGGCCAGTACTTAAGCGGTGTTCCCCAGAATCACACGATGATTCCAGCGATACAAGCGGTCATTAAGCAAGCGATGGTGCCGCCAATCATTGCCCGTAAGCCAAGCCAAGAAGACCATCGCCAACAACCCCAGTAACGAATTGAGTCGCGGAAGGGCGGATTCAAGCATGGTGTTGGGCTTTTGTGAAAGACTTATTCGCGGGCTTACTACCCGACTTGCAAATGCGATTCGACATGTCGAATCGCATCGCGCACCGTTAGGCCGCGTGCATCGCCCATCGCGGTATTTTCTCGCAGCCATG
>JAYVHC010000922.1:0-3669 GCA_043771575.1 Planctomycetia bacterium | reverse complement strand
GATTTGCTGTCCAGAGGTTGCAGTTCAGGCGGTATGACGACTTGTTCCATCCAAATTGGGTAATCCAGCGCAACTGCCAACGCTGCATCATACTGCTCCATCGCCAAGGCGACTTTGCCGACATGGAAGTAGGACTCGCCGAGCATAACCATCGGTGGAATGCTATCGATCCATGGTTTTTCACGAATCTGCATCGATCGCGACAGCGCCAGTCGAAACCCTTCGGCTGCGTCCGCAAGTCGACCTGTTTCGTAAAGCTCGCGCGCCAGGTAGTACTCGGCTCGGGGTGCTTCTCCTACCGTTTGAGCCGACAAGCGTTCGCTGAAAGGAACGAGCGACAAAAATGCAGCGGCAATAAAAATCGTTCTCACAGTCATTTGAACGGTCCCAGATGAGTTTTTCAGCGTTAGGTGCACTGCCTATTTTAAACCGTCTGGGGGCGAGATGGGTAGGATTTGCCAGCAATTGAACGAAGGGTTTGCCAACATCAGAAGGAGAATTAACGCTCCCGCAACACATTTTGCTGGACAGTACGCGCTATAAAACCGATAGAACCGGTAGAGCTTGCCAGCAGCGGATCCCGTCATTGCAAGCTCGTACCGCAGGCCTCGCAAACGTGGCCCGTTCGAGCCAATTGTAAACATTGGCCGACGCAGCAGAAATCAAGAGCAATCATGGACGGATGTCGAGGAGAATTACTCATGACTGAAACCAAGCGTTCGCGAGCTTGGCAATTTGCCTTCCTGGGACTCATCCTCGCAGGTGGACTAGCCCCGTCAGTTGGTTGCCAGGTTTCTGTGGCTGGTCAAACTCTGCCGAGCGCCTATTATCTGTACGACGATGTACAGTACTTCCCAGAAGGCTCCGAGAACAAACTGGCAAACGAAACTGCTGCCATGAAAAAAGCCCGCGCCGAAGCCGTTCAACGCGGCCGCTAACCAGGGCTGAACCCAAGATTTTGGTGTGCCTCGGGCTCCGCCGTCGTGATCAGCGCGACGGCCGAACGTCGCGGCACTCTGTCAAGGGGAAAACTGGCGAACCGTCAAGCATTAAACCAGTTGTCCCACGTGGCATCCAGCTGCTTGACGGCAGCTGGCAGTGTCAGGGCAGTCCAGAAATCCTGATTCATCTTCAACATACCCAGATGAACTAAGTCTCGCGAAGCGGCATCAATGTCGAATGCAACGGAAACGCCAGTCGCTTCCAGCAAGATTGCCTCGCAGTGCGTGCTGATTTCAGTCAGCGTAATTTCGTTTCGTCCGGTCAAAACAATCGCCGCCACAAAGTAAGCCAATATGGCTTCGCATGCTTCCTGTTGCTCGCCATCCTCCAGCAAGCGGAACATTACGCCAGCGTTGTTATCTAGATTTTGGTAATACAAACTCTGAGCCATGTTGAGTAGATATCTACGCCGCGTATTGGCCGAGTAAGTGAACATGGATTTCACGCCGAAACCAATTGCGAACAAGACAATAAAGAATAATGCAACCGTCTTGAAGAGTCCCACGAGGGTCAGCAGCAACACGTTGCGCAGTACGCGCCAAAATGTCATGCCCACAGCGTACATCGACGGCAAGACGACCCGCGAATGATCGAGCCACGACATCTGAATGCCACTGGCCGGTAACATCATATCCACGTCTTGCTGCGGTACGTTCTTAAACATCCGCAGATAAACTCGCCGTGCATCGAAGTGCTCGGGCGATTTGTGGCCATCAATGGTCCGAAACACTACGACCAATCTTTGATAGAGCGGAACATCGAGCATCTCAAGCTTGAACCGTTTTCGCCAGCTGCGCCGCGCACGCTTCCCGATGACCGAACCTCGCGAGTAGATTTCCAGTCGATGGAGCATGCCGAAGTTGACGCGCATTCGAATACCCCATTGGCTAGCGGCTTGCAATGCCTGCTCAATATCTTCTTGGCTCAATCGTCGGTAATTTGCACGGTGCAAAGCGTCCTGAATTCGTGCGAAAACCTCCTCTGCCATCCGATCCCGTTGCGAGGGAATCGGCACGCGAGAAAGCAGCGTGTCGCGATCTGGATCGAGCGGCGCGTAGGCGGTCGCGAGCTGTTCATGACGCTGTCGATACAGATGATGCAATAGCGAGAGGACCATTGACGCCAGCTGCCGAAAGCTCGACTGAACGCTCGCACTGAGCGCAGGGTGTTGCGCCAAGTATTCAACCAAATCCGCTGTCTGCATCGGCACGAACGATTCGCGAATATTACTTGGCCGTATCGAGCCATGCTCGTACATCGATTGAGTCACCATTGCATTAGCTAGCTGAGTATCTCGGTAACCACCCTTGGTGATTCAACGCCAGTAAGCTTTTGATCGAGTCCTTGGAATTTGAATGTGAATCGCGAATGATCAATACCCATGCAGTGCAAAATCGTAGCATTTAAATCGTTGACATTAACTGGGTCCCGAACAACATTGTAGGAGAAGTCATCCGTCTCGCCATGGACATATCCACGCTTGATACCACCTCCCGCCAACCACACGCAGAAATTGCGAGGATGATGGTCGCGACCATAATCATCCTTAGTCAGCGCGCCTTGCGAATAAACGGTACGACCGAATTCTCCGCCGCACACGACCAGTGTTTCATCGAGCAATCCGCGTTGCTTGAGGTCGAGTACCAAAGCTGCAGTCCCTTGGTCCGTGTCACGGCATTGATTGGCTAACTGGCGCGGCAGACCACCGTGTGTGTCCCAGCCACGATGCAAAATTTGTACCATCCTTACTCCGCGCTCTATCAAGCGGCGTGACAACAACGCACTATGAGCAAAGGTACCCGGCACCTTCGCGTCAGGCCCGTACAGATCCATTACGGTCGACGATTCTTGGCTGATATCCGTCAATTCGGGAACACTGCGCTGCATGCGAAAGGCCATTTCGTATTGCGATATTCGCGTTTCGGTCTCTGGATCCCCAAACCGTTCCAGGTTTTGCCGATTCAATTCATTCAATGCGTCGAGCATGGCGCGTCGATCTTCCCGCAGCACTCCATCGGGGTTGGGCAAATACAGCACCGGATCACCGCTACCTCGCAGAGCGACCCCATTGAATCGGGTGGGCAAGAATCCGCTCCCCCACATGCGATTGTATAAGGCCTGCGCATTGCTATCGGAGGGAAATCGCGGAGTAAAGACCATGAATGCTGGCAGATCATTGCTCTCGCTTCCCAGTCCATAGGCCAACCAAGATCCGATGCTTGCTTTCCCTGGAACCTCAGAGCCTGTCATCACAAACGTACAAGCAGGATCATGATTGATCGCGTTGGTTTGCACCGACCGAATCAAGGTAAAATCATCCACCAGTTTCGCCGTATGAGGCATCAATTCGGTGTTGGCCCATATTCCCGATTGTCCCATCTGTTTGAACTTAAACTTGGTGGGGGCGACCGGAAATCGCGTCTGGCCACTTGTCATCGTCGACAATCGTTGACCGCCGCGCACGGAGTCCGGCAAGTCTTTATCGAAGTAGTCTGCCAACTGCGGTTTGTAGTCCCAAGTATCATGCTGCGGAGGCCCACCGTTGTAGTGCACGTAAATGATCGCTTTGGCTTTAGGTGCAAAGTGGGGCAAGCCCCCTAAAGGCAAATGCACACGCTCTGATTCCGCTTTAACCGGCCGACCGGTAAGGGCGGTACCGGCCATGGA
>JAYVHC010000921.1:0-1995 GCA_043771575.1 Planctomycetia bacterium | reverse complement strand
GTATTACCAAAAAGATACTCGTCGAGGACCTGGAGATTTTCGGCTCGATTCAGGCGGGTTTGCGAGCCAGTAGCCAACCAGGAATTTTGGGTCGTTGCGAAGAACGCATTCACCATTTCCAAGAGTTCTTGCTAGCCAAAGTGAATTCTAAAAACTGAGTCTAATATGCTTGATTTGAAAAATCGTGTGGCGATAGTAAGCGGTGGATCTCGCGGAATCGGCCGAGCCACTGCGCTGCGTTTGGCTGAGGCCGGTGCCGACGTAATCATTAATTACGTCACCAGTCAGTCCAGTGCCCGCGAAGTTGCTGAACAAATCACTGCACTCGGGCGGCGAGCAGCAACGGTGAAAGCGGATGTGAGTGAACCGGAAGATATCCTGTCGATGGCTGAGTTTGCGGGCAAAGAGTTCGGCAAGATCGATATCGTGGTCAGCAATGCTGCGTCGGGCGGGTTCCGAAATGTCATGGACGCTACCCCCAAGCATTTTGAAGCAGCTATGAAGACCAATGTACAAGCTCTGATGCTGCTGGCGCAAGCCTGTGTACCATGGATGACAGATGAATCGCATCGGAGAAAGATCATCGCCTTGTCGAGTCACGGCTCGCACCTGGCGCTGCCCGCCTATGGTCTGATTGGCGCGTCGAAAGCGGCAATTGAAAGTCTTGCACGCCACTTGGCTTTGGAGCTCGGCAATCGCGGAATCAACGTCAACGTCGTGCTGGCTGGACTCGTGGAGACGGATTCGACCAAGTCGTTTCCGGGCGCCGAGGTTGCCTTTCAAACGGTCGCTGCGCGACGTTTGGTGAATGGACGGGCGCTGACGCCAGAAGAAGTCGCCAATGCGGTTCTATTCTTAGCGAGTCCGCTGAGCGATTTGATTCAGGGACAAACGCTGGTCGTGGATGGTGGGGAGACGCTGCGTGGGTAATGAATCTAATGAAAATCCCGATGTAGAATCGGCCGCCAGCATTTTTCCACTTCCCTTAACACCTCTTGAGAAATTTTTCTTTTGGGATGACCGTCCCGAACAGCCCTGTACTTTCTTCATCGATTTGCGTTTCGAATCGTCGATGGATATCACAGTGCTTGAGGAATGTATTGCGCGAGTGGTGCATCGGAATCCGTTGCTGCGGGCAAATGTTATCGGAGATGACAGGAGTCTGAGTTGGACGTCGAGCGACAAACCCTTTGCGTTGTTGGACTTCGCTGAGGAACCGCCAGTTGTGAACGGAATGGTTCGGCCCATAGATCTACGCACAGAAGTTGGCTGTCGGTTTTGGTGTCAGACTACGGAAGTATGCAGTCGCGTGCTGGTGCAATTGCATCACTGTGCTTGCGATGCCATAGCCTATCGCGCAGTCGTGATCGACATTCTGCATTTGTATAAATTAGCCACGGGAAACGAGCTGGAGGGTTCGCAGGATCGTAACCTGCTGTACGATCGCTTCAAATACTCGCGGCTTCGCGATCGGTACAACTTTGAACACCTCGGCAAGCCCAAGCGAGAGACAACGACTTGGCAACGAATTAAAAATGCATGGTACTTTCACTTTCAACCACCCGTTCCATTGGCGAAATTGCGGTCTAATGAGCCACCTCGCGCTCCGCAAGAAGAGTCCCAAAACCCGCTTTGCACTTTGCTGATGGAACGGGAGTTTAGCCAGCGTATACTCAACCTTTGCCAATCGAAAGCCTATGGCGTCAATGAATTGGCTATCGCGCTACTGTTCCGTACCTGCTATCAGTGGAACCGGCTGCATGGCGACAAGCGACGCAATGGGCGGTTGCGTATCTTGATGCCCTGCGATCTGCGCGGACGAGATGACCTACGCATGTCGGCAACGAATCGACTGTCGCTGAGCTTTCTTGGACGCGACTATTCGCAGTGTGGCAATCTGAATGAATTGATTGACAGTGTGCTCGCTGAGCTCAAGGACGCCAAGGAAACGCATCTTTATCTTGATCTGCTAAAAGGCCTTGAGTTGGGTTGTAG
>JAYVHC010000920.1:0-3297 GCA_043771575.1 Planctomycetia bacterium | reverse complement strand
AAACCCCCGTCGCGATAATAGGCGAGCCGATCATATACCACGCCAGTGACCGCCAAATTGGAATTCGGTAAGAGTTCATCGTCTTTCAGCGTCACGGTTAGCTCAATTCCTTGAGTCGCGTCAAAAAACTGATTACTGTTCGACCATCTCGGAATTATTCTTAGCGTATTGCCGCTTTCAAAAAACGCATTGACGCGAAGTGTCGCAGAGTCAAGAATCCCTTCACCCCACCGGAATTCATGAAAGTACTGGCCATCTGGCTTTAACTCGAACGATACTGAACCACTAATTTCTATAGGGTGCCATGCGCCCTGTGAACCGTATGTGAACATGGAACCGAAAGTCGCTAATTCCACGTTTGCCATAAGTGCGAGCAGTGAACGAACTTCTAAGCACTCAATGGTAAGCATCCTGTTGCATTTGCAACTTCGTGTACTCAATGGTAGTTTTCTATTAGGCACGCGACGGCTCCTTGCGACGGAAACAGTAGGGACGAAACGTGCACGACGCACCTAAATTTTCGCAGTGCGCAGTGTACGTGGAAAAACTGCTGAAAATAAGTATTTGGTAGATTACATCCATCGGAATTTCCAAGATTGGAAAAGCCATCGCAGTGGCCACTGCAGTAGAGATCATCAATTGCCGGTCAGGGATGCGTCCACGAAAAGATGTTGCCTGACGTGAGAAATTGGGCGGTCGGCGCAAATCCTATCACCGCGTTGCTTAGCTCCCGCCCGCTTTCAGCATCGTCGAGCGCATAACAGTGAAGAACCGCTTAATTCGCTAAAGTCTGCAGCGTAGCTCGAGTTCTACGGTATAGTTCTGGAATTAACTGCCGCCGCATAGCTTGAGTTGGGTTCTGCATAGACAACGTGAACTTGCGTCAATAATTCTGCAGAAACTGGATGGACCATGCAGCGTTCAACCTGCTTTCATCCATATCTATACGCAAAGTTCTCTACAAATGAACAGAAGCAGTCCGACAGAAGTTTTGCACAGGGCGCTACCTTTTATTGTTCGGATCCCTTTCGACGACCCTGAATTCGTATTCGTCCCGTGTATATCCTACGCCGAACCCGTTGCGACTGATTTCATCCTGTTCGACAGTTTTGAACCAGTTCTTTCTTGCCAGATCCATGACTTCCTCAGCTCTGGCTTTTGTGTATGGCCCGCCACCCACACTTACATTCAGCACCGGCAGCGATGGGCCTACGTCAAACCATTCTTCCCAAACTTGATTGACATTAAAATGGCGGCTCTGAACCCAAAAACGCTTCTCGGGTTTAGCTTCAACGCGGGGATCATTGTAAGCCTTTCCGCGGGAATTGGAGGCGTCGACATCATCCTGAAGACTGAAACTCCAAGGCCGCTGGTCTGAGCGGTCCTTCGTAGTTCTGGTGCCAACAAACCTTTCTCCGTAAAGATCAGCGACAAAGTCAGCATTAAAAGCATCGATCACCAATCGGTCTTTCGCGTCAAAATACCAATCTGCAACCAATGATTTTCCTTGGATTGCTGAGGCCATAGTAACCTTGTCATTGGCGGCGAAATCAAGTGTTACGTTTGCATTGCCAACGACTGCTGCAAACTTCTTGCCATTAATTAGTTTGGCCTTGTTACTCGTCGTAGCGCTTCGCCGACTGTGAGCACTACCTCCTGGATCGACAATTTTCAAATCTGGCAAGGATATGACTGACTTGGATTTAGCCTCACCGTTGTCGCGTGGTTTCGGATCATATCCAGATGACGGCTTTGATACCGGTCGTTGTCCGGGCTCGACTGTTACATCAAAATAGAGTGGCTTATCGTCAAGTCCCTTTGCAGTTCTAAGGCTTTCGTAGACTCGCTTAGCATGCTCTTCTTCGGTGTAGTCAGCAGAGTATTTTTGACCGCCGGGATTGTACGCTTGGGAGACAATCCAGATCGACTCCATCTCCTGCTTCTTCTGTGGTTGCTTCTCTTGGGCGATCAGGCTTGAGGATGGAAAGCTCGACTGAAATGCAATCGCCAGATATAGAAAAACTTGACTAAGGAACCAGAAAGTGGTTTTCATTTGGATGCACCTATTTTATTCCTTTTGGCTGTGGCCAGGGTCGCAAGATATCCATGTAACGTAGTACTTCAATTTCGTTTTTGCAAGTGTTTTTGCCCAGTCACCGCGGGAAGAATCTATAACACAAACCAACGCAAAGAAATTTTTCGGAAATCCAGTTGGGGAAGTTGAGTTAGCGGGATATGCATTCGGAGCGATCGAGTCGCAAATCACAGGCTCATCCTAAGTTAATCCATCGTTTGACCTCTGGGTTCGTATCGCGAAACCAGCATGGCCACAATCGCCAACGTCTTATTTCAATATATGCAACGTCTTCGCCACGTTGGAATGGACCATTCCTTGCCAGAAATGCATCAGCTTCAACCCTGACAGGTCAGGGCTGGTTTCTGTGACGGGTTGGCCGACTAATTCGGCTTCGACTTCGTAATTATTGGCTGTGAAGTCGAAACGCCCGCCACCATCTGCCCGTACAAAATCGTCTAGCGGACAACGCAAAATGTAACTGCTTCCCTTGGGGAGTGAAACCACGAACGGATCGAGTCGTCCCGCAACCCTCGGTTCCCCGTAAGATAACCGCGTCGCGTCTTTCCCTTCACGTACCACAAGTAGGAGGGAAGTTGGGTGGTGCGATTTGCCGTTCCCCAACATGACGCCTAAATTGACATTCAAGCTAGTTTCGCCCACGTTCTCGATGACGACCAAACAATGCTTGGCCGAGCTTTCACTTGCCTTCCCGTCGAACTGAAGTTTCATTCGTAGCTCATGCACCGGTTTTCCGAACTCTGCGTCGCGGGTGACCGGCGTATCTTCCGTCGTCAGTGATTTCTTTTCAGCAATCTGCGGGTTGACCGAAATGAACGCTAACATTGTATTACAGACAATGCACAGCGCCCCCATTGAAGCATGCGGGATTTTCGTCGTCATAATTTGAGGTGTCCTGATTCTCTACGATTGATGCGGTGCGCGAGTCAAAGAAGGTAGACGCCCAGCTGTAAGCGATCAGTTCCGCGTTATTTTGCGTTTTGTTTAGAAACGCTCGCTCCCTCCTCGTTGCAGCGGTTTCTGACCACGCTTCGGCCCGGTAGTGGCAGAAGGATCAGAAGCAAGCGTATAATTACGCCCAGCAAATTCCGCATGGTTGATACTTTAGCGTTTAAAATCGGAAGGTAACGTGATGAAAATCTCAGCGGCTGTAGTCTTTCTTCTGCTAGCTATCGTGCCTGGTGGTGCGTGTCATGCACAAG
>JAYVHC010000919.1:0-11771 GCA_043771575.1 Planctomycetia bacterium | reverse complement strand
GAAGGGGAAAGCTGGAGCCACGAGATGATTGTCCGCGCGGGGCTTGAACGACTCGCTCCAGTACTTATGACGGCGTTAACCGCGGGAATTGGCTTGGTTCCATTGGTACTCGCCGCCGGTCAACCAGGCAAAGAAATTCTCTATCCAGTAGCGACAGTGATCCTCGGTGGGGTCATTAGTTCAACGTTGCTCGATTTCTTTATCCACCCCGCCCTTTTTTGGTTGTTCGGACTTCGGTCCGCCCAGCACGCGATCGAAGAAAGAACCGATGAAAGTTTTGAGGGAGTGTAGTAAACGTGGCTGTCAGTGGCGATAAGGCGTCGAAGTCCATGAAGGTAACTCGACCACACGCGCGATAACAAAGGATTTTTGGAACAACTATGAATACATCAAATGTCAAAGAAGCGTCGGTATGGCTGGCAACTATTGCAAAGCTTAGGCAAATCGACGGTTCAATCATTCAAGTTTGCATGGCATGCATGTTGCTCGCAATGCTATGTAACGGTTGCATCAGTGGGCGCAACCTCACTAAACCAAACACTTCTTCAGATGTCAAATCATCCCAAAATTTTGCCGAACCAGTTGCTGAAAACGTTAACGCCCCCGGCGATCGCGCGGTGGTGCTAGCGTCCTATCAAGTAGACGACGCTGTCCACTCGCCAAATTCAGTAACGACGGCAGCGCCGCCAGGAAGTATCGAGGTACCCGTAACGACCGAGGCAGTACCCTTCCAAACGAACATAGCCTCAATGTCCGTTTCTGATTTCGAAGCGCTAGCGTTCGCAAATAATCCATCGATTCAAGAACTGGCAGCGTCCACACGCAAGGCGGCAGGCTTTAGAACCCAAGTTGGCCTGCGGGCAAATCCAACGATTGGATACCAGGGCATGCAGATCGCAGATAAGGGTACTGATCAGCACGCTGCATTTATAGAACAACAGATTATCACTGGTGGCAAACTGGGACTGAATCAGCGTGTTTTGAATGAAACCCTTCGTGCGCAATTGTGGGAGTTGGAGGCGCAGAAGTACCGCATTCAAACAGACATACGTGTGAAATTTTACGAGGCGTTAGCGGCACAGGACCGTATTAAGCTGGTAACAGAGTTTCAGGAATTGGCGACTAAAAGCTTAAATATCGCGGAGCTGCGAAAGAAGGCAATGGAGGGCTCTCAAGTTGAAGTTCTACAAGCAAAAGTTCAATTGAATGGTGTTGAACTGGTAAGTCAGCAAGCAGAGATCCAATTCAGATCCGTGTGGGGCGAGCTTGTTGCCATGGCTGGCAGTCCTCAGTTGGCGCCGACTAACTTGCAAGGAAGCTTCGAAGGGCTCGATCAAGCGATGGATTGGGATAGCACGTGGACAAACGTTCTAAATGGTAGTCCGGAATACAAGGCAGCCGCAACCCGTATTCAGAGAGCTCGTGCCAACATCGATCGGCAAAAGGTCCAGTCCATTCCGAACCTAACGTCCCAACTTGCAGCGGGTGTGGATAATGGAACAAATTCAGGAATGATTAATTATCAGATTGGCGCTCCAATCCCAGTCTTCAACATGAATCAGGGGAACATCGCCGCCGCTCAGGCAGAGTATTGCCGCGCAATAGCGGAAGCCAAGCGTATTGAGAATTCGATGCAATCGCGGTTGGCGTCTGTTTCTCGCGATTTTGAATCGTCTTTGGCAGCAGTTAATAAGTACTCAAACGATATACTGCCAAGCGTCAAGCAAACTTTAGATATGGCCGAGACGGCTTACAAAGCTGGCGAATTCTCGTTTCTTGAAGTTTTTACGGTCCGCCGGACCTACTTTGAATCGAACCTGCAGTTCCTTCTGGCAAAAACTCAGCTCGCGCAGGCAGATGCGAAAGTGAAGGGCTTCGTTTTAACCGGGGGACTTGATGCCACTTTGGACCTGAGTGGAGATGATTCGCTTCGAGGGCTTACAATGAGCCAACAATGACACCGGGTTCGCCACTCCTACTTGAAGTGTCTCTTTGAAAATTTCTCTATGTAGTAGAGGGTAAAAACCATAGATTGCCATGCAAAGCCAATAACTTAAAAACTCACCAGCCGAATTGATCATCCACAGACAAAACGAATCGAGCAGCGCGATGGTAGCTAAGACTCACTCGAAGGTCGCTTTGAAATTGATTTCTTAATGTTGGTCGCTTCAATTGGCGCCGCTGCCCTAGGGGAATGGTTTGAGGGGGCATTACTGCTGTTTCTGTTCAGCGTTGGCCATGCACTTGAGAATTACGCGATGGGTCGCGCAATGCGCGCGATCGAGGCACTGGCCGAACTTGCCCCTCAAAGTGCACTAGTAAGACGCAGTGGAGTTACTGAGGAAATGCCGATGAACAAGTTCAAGTGGGCGACACGGTAATCGTTAAGCCTAATGAGCGGCTTGCTGCCGATGGTTTTATAGTCAAGGGGGACGGGAGCATTAACCAAGCACCAATTACCGGCGAGAGCGTGCCCGTCGATAAACGAGCGGTGGATGATGTTCAAAAAGCTGCGGCCAGTCCTGATCGGCTCGACGCACAGTTTCGTGTTTTCGCTGGCACAATCAATGGTGGTAGTGCATTTGAGATCCAGGTCACAAAACTTGCTAGTGAATCGACGCTCGCAAGAGTCGTTCAAATGGTGAATGAAGCCGAAACGAAAAAGTCCCCAACCCAGCTTTTGACGAGCAAAATCGAAGGTTACTTCGTGCCGGTCACTCTTGCGCTCGTGATCCTACTACTGTTTGCCGGGCTCATTGTCGACGAGCCTTTTAGCTCTTCTTTTTATCGAGCGATGGCTGTCTTGGTTGCCGCGAGTCCGTGCGCTCTCGCCATCGCGACACCTAGTGCCGTCCTCAGTGGTGTGGCCCGCGCGGCGCGTGGTGGAGTGCTCGTGAAGGGCGGGGGCCCCCTTGAGCGACTTGGTAGGCTCAACGCGATTGCCTTCGACAAGACCGGGACATTGACGGAAGGAAAGCCAAGATTGACCGATGTGATTAGCGCAGTCGGTTCTAGCGACGACGAATTGCTGCAAGTTTCAATTGCGATTGAAAAGCTCAGCGACCATCCCCTCGCTTCTGCCGTAGTGAAGGATGGCAATGATCGATTGAAGAAGGTCGTTTCTGATCTTCAAGCTCATGATGTACAGAGCATCACAGGCCGTGGTGTTAAAGCCATGCTGGCTGGCGAAGCAACATACATCGGGAAAGAAAGCCTTTTTGATGAAATCGACGGCCCGCGGGTACCAGATCGACTGAGAACAGCAAATCAGGAACTGAAAGCACAGGGCCGAACAACAGTAATTGTTCGAAAAGGCGATCGCTACTTAGGTATCCTTGGCTTGATGGATACTCCGCGTGAGTCAGCCAAGAATATGATCGTTGAACTTAAGAAAATGGGTATCCAACGCATGATTATGCTCTCTGGCGACAATCAGCAAGTCGCAGATGCCGTTGCCAAACAGGTTGGCATAGATGAAGCCATAGGTGATCTGATGCCAGACGACAAGGTCGAAGCAATTCGGAAAATAGCATCGGAGAAAGGAGTAGCGATGGTGGGAGATGGCGTTAATGATGCGCCAGCCATGGCCAATGCCACAGTAGGAATCGCTATGGGAGTCGCCGGTTCCGACGTAGCATTGGAAACCGCCGATGTGGCATTGATGGGAGACGATTTGAAAAATCTACCCTTCGCGATCGGCTTGAGCCGTCAAACAAGTTATATCATTCGCCAAAACCTTTGGGCAAGCCTCGGCATGGTCGCGTTTCTTATCCCAGCCACTATTTTCGGACTTCAAATGGGCCCAGCTGTTCTCCTCCATGAAGGCTCGACACTCCTAGTCGTTTGTAATGCATTGCGACTGTTGGCGTATCGAGCGGAATAACTTGACAAGACGCACCTATGCGTCGCGGAGATCTTTGACCTTTTTGGCGTCGCTGACGCATCAGTATCTAGCCCAGCAGCTCCGCCAGAGTAATTTATTGATTGCTTTTCAGTCGACTTGCTCAATACTAAAGACAGCAATTTCTTCTTTTACTGGAATTCGATGTTTCGGCAACCGACTGTGCGTTGTAGTTGGGCGAGACGACTGGCTAGGCTTGATTCAATTCGTTTGACTTGCAACTGATACATTAGCAGCTCACGATAGTTTTCGATCAGTTGCACGAAGGTCATTTTGCCCACGGTGTATTCGGCTGTGGCGATCTTCAGTGCCTGCTCGGCACGCGGAATGATTCGGGTTGAATACAGAGTGCGTTGCTGAGCGAGCGAATCGATTTCGGCAAGCAAGCGACGTAAACGACCGGCGATCGATAATTGTTCAGCATCGCGAAGTTTGGCGGAGTTGGTGATTTCTGCGCTAGCTTCGCTGATTCCGGCCCGAATCTTTTCACGATAGATCGGCAACGTGAAGCCAACGCCGAAACTGATATTATCTTTACCATCAGCCACGGGACTGATCGCCGCGCCGGTCGTCATGAAGTCATACGCGCCACCGAGGGTCAGATCGGAATAGCGTTGCAGGTTCGCTAATCGTTGCTTCTGAATATCGCGTTGGATTTGAAACCGCAACCCGCGTAACTCGGGGTTGCATTGTTCGGCTGTCGCGATCAATTCGTTAAGTTGTGTCGGCAAATTGTCCAATTGCAACTCTGGTTCTACGGATACGTTGAGCAGTTGGGGTTGTTGTAGCAACGACGCGAGGTCGGCTTCGGCACCGGCACGCTGGCTGGCGAATTCCAATTGTTGCTGCTTCAACAGTTCACGTTCGACTTCGGCATTGAGTACGTCCTGCTGTGACCCACCAGCGCGGTATCTCGCTTCGGAAGCGCGAATGAGGTCGGCAACCAATGATTGATTTTTGCGAACGATTCCGATGCCTTGGTCCGCATACCAGAGTTCATAGTAAGCCAGTCGCACCGTCTCGGTGATCTCACGTTCGATCGTTTCAACTTCTGCTTGCGCCATGTTGGCTTCGCGGATGGCGATCGCCGCTTTGGCTTTCAGTTTTTCAGGCCAAGGAACTTGCTGGTACAGCGAGATTGAATTCTGCATTCGCCCGCTTGCTACCTGTTGAGCGTTGCTGGCGATGGGATAGAAGTTGTTGTTGAGCGTTGGGTCAGCCAGGGCACGAGCTTGGGCGATGCGGTAGGTGGCAGCAGCGACGCGAGCACGGGCAGCTTGGATTTTGGGATGAGCCTCCAATGCCAGTTGCACACAAGACTCGACCGACAGCTCAGTCGTGGCCAGGCTCGGCAAGCTCTCTACGAGGTCAGTTGTTTTACCGCTTTTGCCGTTGTCATCACCTTTGGCGCTGTCAACTTTGTCATCGCTGTCAGCTTTAGCAAGTTCGTCATCGGTTCCAGCCTTGCCAGCGGCTACTGCTTCATCATCACCGTCGTCGCTTCCAGCGGTTTTCTCGTCAACGTTCGTCCGCAGATAGGCGACGGTCGAAACCACAGTATCGACTCGCGAAGCAGCGGTGTTTTGACTTGAATTGACTACTTTAATAGTAAAAGCAGCGGGAGGGGATGGAGCGGTTGCTCCGACTTTGCTGGTTTTGTCCCATTTGAAGAATGTACGGTCAGTTGCACAGCCACCTATGGCCAAAACAAGCAGGACGAAGCCTAAGCTATGTTTGAATCTTAAAACCGGCTTGCATTGGACGCTCATTTCACAACCCTCCTTGGTCATTTGTAAGCGAACGGGCGGTGCCCCGAAGGCATTTGCTTTGCGAGTGGTTCAGCGCTAGCGGCCGGTTCTGATGACGAAAATGGGTGAATTACCGGTGGTTAGCGCCGCGCTTCTCAGCGTATTCATCGGACTGGCAAGCCGAAGATTTTGGAATAACTTGCATGGCCGTCACAACCGTTGCTTTGTGGGCAACAAAATGGATTCGGCTCGGCGTTTTGTAAAAAAACTAAGATTCCGCAGTTGATCCGTGAAGGAAAAGCGCGGCCGAAGTATCAAAATCTGTAAATTCCGGTTTTGCGCACGCCGACCAGCCGAGCGTCGCTGGTGGGAGTGCTCATGTCGGTAAGTTCAGATATCATCCAAAGCGCAAGCCGTGGAGAGCGAGATGCCCAGCGGGTCATTTTTGAGACCTTTCGTGATCGCGTTTACCAACTCGTTTGGCGGATGGTGGGTGAATGGGATGCCGACGATGTGGCTCAAGATACATTCGTGAGGGTGTTTGAGAAATTACACCAATTCAGGCAGGAGTCCGAACTTTATACATGGGTTCATCGAATTGCCGTAAATCAAGCGATCAAGCATTTGAATCGACAGAAACGAACCGCCACAAGTTCGTTGAATGAGGAGCACAGTGTTGCGCAGGCTTCATCCGATGCGGACGACAACGCAGAGTTAGTTACGTTAGCGATGTCTAAAATGGATGCCGAGTTAAGGTCGGTGTTGCAATTGAAAGAAATTGACGGGCTTTCGTACTCGCAGATTGCAGTGATTGTTGAAATACCCGAGGGCACGGTTGGCTCTCGGTTGAGTCGAGCGAGAAAGGAATTAAAAGAAAAACTGGTCAGCTTAGGGTGGGAGTTATGAGATGAATTGCGAAAATTTTAACCATCGCGTTTCCGAATTCGCAGACAATGAAATGACCGGTTTAAATGCCAGTGAGATGCGTACGCACATGGAAACATGCAAGCAGTGCGCCGGCGAATTCCTTACCCTGCAGCGCATGAGCAAGATCGTCGCGTCAAGTCCTACACCGCAGGGTCGCGGTCCTTCATGGGAAGTCATTGCCGCTCGCTTGGATTTCATTTCACCGGCAATAACGCCAATTGATCAGCCACTAAAGCGAAATCGCTGGGCGCAAATCGCGACCCTACTCTCACTTGCTGTGGCGTTGCTGCTGGCGATCGGACTTCCGCTAGGACTGACGCCAAAAACTGGGCTTGTCAATCACGCGGGTGTATTTGCGATCGATTTACAGTCAGCCGTTGAACTATTTGCTAGCAGTCCCGAAGCTGCGGTCGAATCGTTGGCGAATAAATATGCTGGCGAACCAGCACATTTCCACCAAGCGCCCAGTGCCGACTTTAAACCGCTAGCCAGCAAGTCTTTACCCACCGGCGTGCAATTGGTATCGACACAAGTGATGCAGATGCCATATTGCAGCTGTCCAAAAGGTGAGTGCCTTTGAGGCCAAGATGCCTGCAACTGTGTGGCCAGCATTTGCAAACGACCGGATGGCTCAAGGTTTTTGATCGTCGAAAATTGCAAGACTTTTGAGGTTTCATTCGGTGACTTAAAAACCGAGTTCGTGCAACATGGTGGTCAGAGTTGCGAACAAATGCGATTCAATGACGTGGTTGCGGTTTCATGGGTTGTCGGTGATCGCCATTTGACAGCGATTGGATTGACCGACGAGCACGAAGCTGATTCGCTACTAGCTGCTACGTTAGTTGCCACCCGCAATTGATTAATCATTGTTTCCGAATAACATTTGAGCGATGAAAAGTAAAGTTGCCGAGTCATGAAAAAAGCGAGTCATGAAAAAAAGCAGGAGTCCAAGTATCCAACTTTGAAGCCAAACGGCAACCGGACTTCCGAACCACGTCGATACAGCAACTGATGAATGTACAGTGAGGGCTTGATCGTCAATTCAATGCAGCCGCCTGGGACATTAGGTAGCTGTTTTCGCGTTTAGTAGCCAACGTTACCACCTGAGTTTGAAAAATGACCGAGTCCTCAGAATTCTCCCCTAAGCCAAACTCGCGGTTTAGTGCTGTCTGGTTCACACTGCGAATGATCGAAGTTCGATTGCGATTTGTGGGCGTGCTCGTCGCGATGGGGCTGGTGATCGGTTATTGGGATACATTGCAAAATTATTGGGATCGCTGGACCAGACCGGCGGTAGCGACCGCTAGTATTGCTAGCAGCGATTCTGAGTTTTACTGCCCAATGGATCCCGCAGTGATTCGTGATGGATTGGAGCCCAACGGTTCAGTCCCAAAATGTCCGATTTGCGGTATGGCGCTTTCACTGCGCAAGAAAGGCGCGCCGATGGTGCTACCTCCGGGCATTGTTGGTCGCGTTAGCCTGACACCTAATCGCATCAATCTAGCAGGTATTCGCACCAGTGCGATCGGACTGCGTCCGATGATGCAATCAATTCGCACCGTGGGAAATGTTGTGCATGACGAAAGCCACCAATCGCAAATTGTCAGTCGCATCTCCGGTTATGTAGAAAGGCTCTATGTCGACAAGTCGTATGTCCACGTTCAAAAAGGTGATCCTCTGGCCGAAATTTATAGTCCAGAAGTTTATGCTGCTGTTCAAGAACTCAAGGTGGCAAGTTCTGTTGCGGGAAGCAATTTGGCTAGCATCGCACGAGATAAAATTCGCTTGTTAGGAATCGAAGATCGTGAAATTGATTCAATGCTGCGGTCTACGGATACCAAACACCGCGTCATCATCAGTTCGCCAAGCAGCGGGCATGTGATTCAAAAGATGATTCAATTGGGATCGACCGTTTCTCAAGGGCAAATGCTGTTTGAAATCGCTGACCTGTCGTCGGTCTGGATCGAGGCTGATGTCTATGAACGTGACATCGCACTTATTCGCGAAGGCCAGGAGATTACAGCGACAGTCGAGGCTTACCCGAATCGCATTTTTCGTGGTCATGTCAGTTTGGTTTATCCTGAACTAAGCTTGGCGACCCGCACCAATCGTGTTCGTTTTGAGATCGCCAATGATGAATTGCAACTTCGTGCTGGCATGTATGCGACCGTGAACTTAAATACTGCTGTACAGCAGACCGAGCCGTTTCGTTCGATGCTGATATTGGCCAAGCTAACGCCTGCGGACGCTGAGTCGGCGATCGCCAATCAAGCGGTTTGCCCAGTTACCGGCGCTAAACTCGGCAGCATGGGAACACCGTTGGCCGTTCAAGCCAACGGGCAGACCGTTTACCTGTGTTGTGCGGGTTGCAAAGGCGCGATCGAAAGCGACCCGCAAATGTATTTGGCTCGGATGCGCACCGTGTCAGACAGCGGTGTGTTGTCCGTTCCCGAAACTGCAGTGATCGATACGGGTGATCAGAAAATCGTCTATATCGAACGTGAACCGGGCGTGTATGAAGGGGTTGAAGTCCAGCTTGGTCAAAAAGCAAATGGCTATTACGCGGTTATTTCGGGATTGTTACCGGGCGACAATGTCGCCGCAGCGGGTGCATTCTTAATCGATGCAGAAACACGCTTAAATCCTGCTGCATCGGCAAGCTACTTCGGTTCCAGCGGTGGGCCTTCAACCGGCTCAACGTCGACTGCTGCGGCGATGCCGACTGTGCCAACCGATTCTTCGGCTAAGGATGCCGCTGTCGTTAACTTCTCAATATCGCGATTGACCGCTGAAGAGTTGGAAGTGATTGGCGAGCTGACTGCCAATGATCAGAAGCTCGCCAAAGAGCAAGTGCTGTGTCCTGTGACGAAGGAGCCCTTGGGTTCAATGGGTGTGCCATTAAAGATAGTGGTCAAGAACCAGCCGATATTCGTTTGCTGTAAGGCTTGTGCGCGGACAGTACAAAAAGATACTGACGCGATGCTGAAACTGGTCGATCATTGGCGCAGCGAGAACCAAAAAGGAATGCGGACGGTTTCTCCATGATTGAGAAGATTGTCGAGTATTCCGTTCGCAATCCGTTAGTCATCTTATTCATCTCGATCGGTGTCGTGATCTGGGGCCTACATTCCACGATCAACACGCCTGTCGATGCGATCCCTGACTTATCGGAAAACCAAGTCATTGTTTTCGCTGACTGGGCTGGCCGCAGTCCTAAAGAGATCGAAGATCAGGTCACCTATCCGCTGTCGGTCAACCTTCAAGGGCTAGCGGGTGTCAAAGCGATTCGCGCGACCAGCGAGTTTGGCTTCTCGATGCTGAACATTATCTTCGAGGAAGGCGTCGATTTCTATTTTGCTCGTCAGCGGGTACTGGAAAAACTGTCGATCGCGAAGACCTTCTTGCCAGCGGGTGTTGACCCATACTTGGCCCCTGACACGACGGCGCTGGGACAAATTTTTTGGTATACGGTCGAAGGTGATGGTTACGACATTGGACGGTTGCGAGCGATCCAAGATTGGTTCGTGCGTTATCAACTATACAGCGTACCCGGTGTCGCTGAAGTCGCTTCAGTCGGCGGGTTTCCGATCGAGTACCAAGTTGATATCGATCCCAACAAGCTGCGGTCGTATGGATTGACTTTAGGTGAACTTTACTCCGCCGTGGCTCGCTCGAATTCGTCCGTAGGTGGCCGCGTGATCCAAAAAGGGAACTCGGAATATTTGGTGCGAAGTACCGGTTGGATTACTTCGCTAGCCGATGTCGAGAAGACGGTCATCACTTCTGTGGGTGGCACGCCGGTTCACGTCGGCGATGTAGCCATCGTGCAATACGGTTCGGCGCAGCGCCGCAATGTGCTGGAAAAGAATGGGAACGAAGCGGTCGGTGGAGTCGTCCTGATGCGGTTCGGCGAGAATCCGATGGTTGTGACCGATCGGATCAAAAAGAAGATAGAACAATTACAGTCTGGTTTGCCCGAGGGCGTCCGTATCGTCCCGTTCTATGATCGAACCCGTTTGATCGATAACGCGATTCACACAGTCACGAGTTCACTGATCGAAGAATCATTGGTCGCCAGTGCCGTGATTTTTCTCGTGGTGGGGCATTTGCGCAGCTCGCTGATCATTTGCCTGATGCTACCGATGTCGGTACTGATTTCGTTCATCATGATGCGGCAGATTGGCATTTCGTCAAACATCATGTCACTGTCAGGAATTGCGATTTCAGTTGGTGTACTCGTGGATGCGGCGATTGTGATGGTCGATCAAGGAGCACATGTACTGCATGAAAAGTTCGGTTACGAGAAAGTTCATGGCGATACTCGTGAACTGTTGTTGCCGCCGCTGCGCACCATCGGACGACCGATCTTCTTTTCGATGGCGATCATGATCCTCAGCTTCATTCCGGTGTTCGCAATGTCAGGGATGGAAGGCAAGATGTTCCATCCGCTCGCTTATACAAAATCGTTTGCGCTGATCGGTGCTTCCATCCTTGCCATTACGTTTGTGCCAGCGATTATTCCTTGGATGTTGCGAGGTCGCCTGCGTCACGAGACGGATAGTTGGTTAGTGAAACGAGTGATTGAAATCTATCGCCCGGTATTGAATTTTGTGATGGATCACCCGTGGCCAGTGGTTTGGACAGTATCGGTGATCAGTCTACTAGGTTCGATTCCGACAGGTTCCAAACCGGTGTTTCTTGTCGCGCTGACTCTTTCACTTGGCATGGCGGCCTGGGCTTCGTGGGGTGAAGAAGCATCGTTTCGCAAACATTGGCGCGGAGTTGTGGCGCTGTGGTTCTTGACGATGCTTGTACCACTAGGCATTGCGATTGCGCGAGGCTGGAATCCGAGTTGGTTGCCAACGGCCATTGGTGGTGATCGGTTGCTATTCGCGGGCAGCGCGTGTGCCGTAGCACTGTTTGTGAGCTTGGTGGGTGTGTGGCTGTTGTCGCGATTGCGCTACGCGGCCAGTGCCACAATGCTCGGCAGCCTCATCATTGTTGCTTTGATTGCACGACAAACGATGACTCCGCTGGGTCGCGAGTTCATGCCTTCGTTGAACGAAGGTTCGATTCTTGATATGCCAATCACGATCCCGCGCGCGTCAGTCACCGAAGCGGCTGCGGACTTGAAGGCGCGCGATGCAGAAATTCGCAGCTTCCCGGAAATTGAATTGGTGGTCGGCAAGACAGGT
>JAYVHC010000918.1:0-4585 GCA_043771575.1 Planctomycetia bacterium | reverse complement strand
CGCGACGCCGCGCGCGAGCGATATGACGCCGTGCGTTATGAATCGGGCTCATTGACCCGCCAACTGAGCGATGAACGCAACGAGTATGAGGCTTTGCTAAAACGAAAGAGTAATCTACCTGAGTCATTGATCGCGCTTCGCGACGCCATGTGCAAAGATCTCAAGCTGGCACCCAGCGACTTGCCGTTCGCGGCAGAGTTGATAAGCGTCGCCAGTGATGAAAGCCAATGGGAGGCTTCGATTGAGCAAGTGCTGCATGGGTTCGCGAGAAGCTTGTTAGTCCCAAACGATTACTATGCTCGCGTAGGGGGCTATGTCGATTCCACGCGTTTGCAAGATGGTCGCGGTCAGGGGCAACGACTTGTTTATTTGCGAATAGGCGCTCGGGCTGCATCGCTGGAGAATCTAAAGCCTGCGGCGAGCTCACTGGCAACCAAGTTACTTTTCCGTGTAGATCATCCGCTGAGTGGTTGGATTCGCAGCGAAGTGCAACAGCGATTTGATTATGCAGCTTGCGATACGATTGAGGAATTTCAGCGCGCCAAGGGTGCCGCGATGACTCGCAATCGCCACCTGAAATCCGGCCCGCTGAAGCATGAAAAAGACGACCGCACATTGCCAGAGGACCGGCGACAATACGTGCTCGGCTGGGATAATCGCCAAAAACGGCTCGACTTAGCTGCATCCATGCGCGACACCGAAGCTAGTTTACAGCAGTTGCACGCCCGGGCTCATGAGTTATCGGCGCACGTGGATCACACTTCGGCGCAAATCGAATCGCTTGACCAAGCTCTCAAAATCGAGGACTTTGATTCCATCGACTGCGTGCGGCATGAATTCGAGGCGTCGCAGTTGAAGTTGGAAAAGCAGCGATTCGAAGAGTCCAACGATGACGTACGTGTACTGAAAGAGCAGCGTGATGCATTGCAGAATGAAGAAGCCGGACATCAGCGCGATCGCGACGGCCTAATCGCTGAGAAAACGCTGCGTGAAAGTGAGTTGCGAAGCGGCTCGCAAGTGTTGAACGTGGCACAGAAACGCATCTCCGCCGCCGCGTTAGACGGCTCGCTGTCGATCGCAGAAGAACAATTCGATGGGTTGCGCGCCTCCGTTAAACAGACGCTGTCTTTGGATAATTTTTCCACGTTGCCAAATCAGTTTACGCAGCAATTGCGAGATGAGTGCGAGAAACTGCATGAACGCTTGCAACCCATCGCTCGTGACCTCACGAGTGCGATGACACGGTTTCTAAAGAAATTTCCTGATGAGCAAGCCGATTTGGACGCGAACGTCGACTCGCTTTCAAGCTTCGACGCATTGTACGCCCGTATCGCTAACGATGACTTACCTAAACATGAAGAACGATTCAAGCGGCGGTTGAACGAAAAAGTACTGCATGAAATCGGCTTGCTACACGGTAGCCTTGAAGATGATCGCGAAGAGATTCGCGACAAGATCGAACAACTGAATACTGCCCTGCGGTTGCTTGAGTGGAAAGCTGGCACCTACATGCGATTGGAACCAAGCGATGTGTCCGACCGCGAGATTCAAGATTTTCGGCGCGAACTGTCCGGCTGTCTGAGCGGTACGTTGGATGGAACGGCTGAGGCCAATGAAGCCACTTTTGTGAAGATTGAGAAGCTGATCATCAAGTTGCGCGACGAGAACAATGATCGCTGGCGGCAGAAAGTCGTCGATGTACGCAACTGGTTCAATTTCGCGGCGCGCGAGTTGGTTGTCGAAACCGGTGAAGCTCGCAGTTACTATGACGGAGGCACGGGCCAGTCTGGCGGTGAGAAAGGAAAGCTTGCCTTTTTGGTCCTAGTTGCCGCAATCGCTTACCAGTACGATCTCGAGCCCGACGCGCCCAGCAGCAATCGTTTTCACTTTGTAATGGTCGACGAAATGTTCTCGCGCAGCGATGACCAACACGCCGAGTATGCGCTCGAGCTGTTTGAACGTTTTGGTTTGCAGTTGTTAATTGTCGCCCCGCTAGATGCCAAAGCGCGAGTTACTGAGCCCTACGTTGGGACTTATTTGCATGTCGTAAAGGACCGGCAAACCAATCGCAGCCAATTGTTGTCGATCACTGCCGAACAACTGAACGAAACGGTCGAGAAGCTCGAGCAGTAGTCAAGGCTCCACCCATCGCAGGTCCAAACGGGACAGCTGATGTAGATTGGGAAGCAATCATGGCGGTCGATTCGGTAAGCGTCAACTTGCGGATGACGATCACAGTTCCCGCTGCCATCAAGGCTCCGAAGACTGCCAAGGACTCGTACCAACCGAAGAGAACCAATTGAGCTGGAGTGGCGATCAGCAGCGCTAATCCGACAAATGCCAAGGCATTGCCAACGAGCTTGCCTGTGCTGAAAGCCTCTTTAAGAAACCAGGCGGCCAACAAAGCCGAAATGACCACATACGTATTATTGATCAGTGTCGCCTTTCCAGGCCCCAGCTCCGGAATCGTCAAATAGTAAGCGATGGTTCCCAACACCCCCAACAGGCCACGGTAGGCCAGCATGCGGTCGGTCACTGCTCGGCGAAAACTAACTTGACCACCCAATCCAAACATCGCCACGACCAGCAGCATGCCAACGACAGCGCGAAACAGCAACGCGACCCACGGACTAATATCCGCTTGAGAGAGGTACTTGAGAGTTAGGGAGTTGACACTGAAGAAGATAATAGACATGAGCATACAAATCGCACCCCAATGAGGGTGGATTTGGAACGCGACTGGGGCAGCGGGAGAGCTCATCGACAGGGCTTGCTGAGTGTTTCCAAGTGATCTCGTGTACCACCTGAAATTGGAAGAGTGTAGAACGATTGTCCCAATTGTTTTAGGGGGCAATTGAGTTAGTTGCCTAACAGTGAAACTTCAATTTCCTAGGGCGGACAATAGCATTAAGTCAAACACCGCAGCATCGCAGTATGCAGCGCGGGGCTGGAGGTCGCAAGCAGCTTTGCATCCCAGAGATCGAACGGACCGCCCGTGACGCTGGTCAATTGCGCACCGGCTGTACGAGCGATCAGTCCACCCGCTGCCACGTCCCAGGCCTTCACAGAAGAGGCCCAGTAAGCGTCCAGGCAACCTTCGGCAACGTAGCACAAATTCATCGCAGCCGAACCGAGCCGCCTGAGCGATTGACTGCTTTCGAGTACGTTGAGAAATTGATGCACTTCTGCGTCGCCGCGCCGCACGTTAGGTCGGAAACTGCAGCATACCATGGCTTTTTCTATGCGCTCGCAGCCACTAGTGCGAATCGGTTTATTGTTTTTTGTCACTGCGCCTTCGCTGGTCGCGGCATACAAGGTATCCGACAACGGGTCGTAGACGACGCCGACCTTAGGTTCATTCGCTTCGACTAGTGCGACGGAAACGGAAAAACCCGGTAAACGATGGACATAGTTCGCGGTTCCATCGAGCGGATCGACGACCCACACCGGCCGACCGCTGGCCTGCGCCCGCTGGCGTTCCGCGAGTGTTGATTCTTCGCCAAGAAACTCATGTTGCGGAAATCGGATGCGAATGAGTTGCTCAATCGCTTGTTGCGAAGCCATATCGGCATCGGTCACCAAATCGGCTGGGCCTTTTTCGCGGACCGCCGCCTTACCAAGATACTCAACTAAGATTCTGCCACCCAGTCGCGCAGCTTCGCAAGCAGTTTCCAATGTTGAACGCAAAGTAACCTCACTATAATTGAGTGGCGTAAGCTTCCAGCTTGCGATAGTTTTATTGAGCGACTTTGGGTGGCACGCCCTGAGTCTTCGAAGGGCGTGGCTGGTTCCGTTTGGGTCTAACGGCATTGCGTGCCACCCAGCCCCTCGCAAACATAAACTGAACAAAGTTTTCGACTCGTAAATCAGCTTTACTCGTAGATCGGATAATAGCAGCCGAACGCTGGTTCACAAAACGCCCCAGGGTCGTTGAACCTCTGGTTACGGTCAAGCTTCGCAATGCTCAGCATCTCATCCGCCGACAATTCGAAATCGAAAACATTCAGGTTTTCACTCAGTCGATGGGCTTGGCAGGTCTTAGGAATGACCGCTGTGCCGCGTTGCACGCCCCATCGCAAGACAATTTGAGCGGGCGTCTTTTGATGATCGGCGGCAATATCGCGCACTACGTTCTCATTCAACACTGATTCAGCTTCTGCCGCCATACCTAGCGGAATGTAGGAACCGGCCCCGAGCGGCGAGAAGGCCGTGTATGCGATTTGTTCTTGCTGGCAATATCGCAGCAGTTTCTCTTGAGTCAAGTACGGATGCGATTCGACTTGCAGTACCGCTGGCCGAACCGTGGCCGTGGACAAGAGGTCACGAATAAGCGAACAACCAAAATTGCTGACACCGATGTGGCGCACCAAACCCGCCTTATAAATCTCCTCCATCGCCCCCCAAGTTTCTGCGATCGGAACGCTGTCGGTTTCCATTTTGGGCTTAGGTGCCGCCGGGTCGTAAAACCAGCCAGGCGGATAACGCGTGTCGATCGGGACATACTTGAGTGTGATGGGAAAGTGAATCAAATACAGATCCAGATAGTCGACTTGCAGATCGCGCAGCGTCCGTTCCACTCCGGGTC
>JAYVHC010000917.1:0-6232 GCA_043771575.1 Planctomycetia bacterium | reverse complement strand
CTTCGGTTGGCAGCCGCAAATCACCTTGCGCGAAGGACTGATTAAAACCATTGATTGGATGCGTGGGATCGTCTGACGCATTACCGACCGCCAACTCCCAATTATGTTTCATAACGCCTCAGCGAGTGCTTTGTCCAACTTTAATTTTGGGATTGTCGGAAAAGGGGTGGCACACCCAGAGTCTTCGATGGGTGTGTAATTGCCAGGGAATCTAGCACGCCCTTCGCAAAGCCTTGAGTGTAGAGCCATGGTCTCAATTGCTCCTGCAAACGATTGGGAAAATATTGGGAAAATCGTTCCACTACTTCACCAGCTTGACTTCCCAGCGATGTTTTAGGGGCATTGCGAGCGCCTGGATTTCCGTTTGTTTCTCGTCGATCAGCTGCTTTCGTTTGACGAGTTCTTTGGGTTTGCGTTCGGCTGCGGCGTCGGCTAGCCAATCAGGAACGCTGGCCAGGATCACGCCTCGAAACCGACTATGAACAATCGCGTTCTTGGCTGTGATTGCGTCGGCGACCTTCTTGGCTTGCGTGTAAACCGACCCGACGCGAACGTTGCCGAGGTTCACGCCTTTGCTGAGTTCGTCGGCCGAGTGCTTGGCGATTTCCATACCATCGATGGCAATCGAATAGGTGCCTGCGGCCATGCCTGGAGCCTTAAGTCCGTACCAGTTGAGATCGGTTAGATTGTTGACATAAGGCAGCATCGCATCCCAGTCGGAGGTTGTCGGAAATGGCAGCGCTTCGTCGAGTCGATCGAATTCAAGTGAGCCCTCTGCACGCTTTACATTGGTCACCATGCAACGTACTGTCTGCGCCTCGCCTGACTGGGCAATCGTTGCTTCGCTCACCATGGCTGGCGCATTTAGGCCGGTCAAAATGGCGTGAGCCATCAACAAGCCGCCGTCGGAATCGGTATGGACGCTATCCGGAAACGGATCGACATTGTCAGCTTTATCAGCGACGAGTTTTTCGAGTGTCGCTCGGGTTGCCGCATATTGATCGACGAATGGCACTTGGTTCGCAGCGGCGATCTCTTTGAGTGGCGCATAAAATTGTTTTTGCGTTTCGAGGTAAACCAATCGGTCTTTGTTTTTTCGCCAGTCAACAGCATTGGGCGAAATCAGTACTGGGCGGACTCCGGCTTCCTTCGCCATTTTCACCATCTTGGTCGTGTTCTCCACGTACGGTTTATGACGATTAGTATCGAAGGCACCGTAGCCACCGTCATTCATACCGAAGTTAATCGTGACAACCGTCGGCTTTTCGTCGAGCACCTGCTGTTGAAATCGGTTCGCGCCGCCCGTCGCTGTGTCGCCTCCGATCCCCGCGTTCATGAAGGAGAGTTTCCAAGCCGGAAAGCGCGTCGCCAAATAGAGTTCGATGTCGCTTGAATACTGATATTGCTCGGTGATACTATCGCCCAGGAACATCACGCGATCACCTGCCTTGAACGGAAAGGCCTCTTGTGCGGAGAGTGTCTGGCATAAAGCAATCGCCAGCGAATAGGCGACAACCAAGCGGACGGAGATTTTCATGGGTGGGCTCGCAAAGTGAGGTGGGAGGGGAGGATACTAGCGGTCATTGTAACTAACAGTCGGATGAATGCCCATTCGGTGTGCAAGGTAGGGGTGGGTTGAGGAACGAAACCCACCAAGCTTGCTGAATGAATCTTCGTTCGATGCCGAGGCAATGCTTCGGGTGTTAAATGCTGGGTCTCGTACCTCGACCCAGTCTACGGAATGCTTGTTACTGAAGCGTCAGTGCTTGGTCCAAATCGGCGATGAGATCATCATAATCTTCTAAACCGACGGACAGTCGAATGAGGCTGTCGCTGATGCCGGCTTTCGCTCGGGCTGTGGCATCGTAGCTAGCGTGGGACATCGTGGCAGGTTGCTCGATCAGCGACTCGGCGGCCCCTAGGCTGACTGCGAGCGCAAACAGCTTGGTTGATTTGACAATGCGCCTGGTCGTTTCGAAATCGCAATTGGCCTCAAAGGTGATGATTGAACCGAACCCGCCGTCGAGTAACTGCGCGGCGCGTGCATGGTCAGGATGCGATGGCAGGCCCGGATAGAGTACTTGGTTCACCATCGGATGCGATTCCAGGTAAGTGGCAATACGCAATGCTGTGCGACATTGTTCATGCACCCGCAACTCAAGCGTTTTCAAACCACGACCAAGCAAAAACGACTCGAACGGTGACAACACCGCACCGGTTGCATTTTGAATGAAGTACAGCTTGTCGAACAGTTCCTGGTCGCGGGCGATCAGCACTCCAGACAAACAATCGCTGTGACCGCCCAGCGATTTAGTAGCCGAATGCATCACGATATCCGCACCGTGCTCGAGTGGTCGCAGCAGGACTGGCGAAGCAAAGGTATTGTCGACTGCCACTAGCAGCGAACGATCATGCGCGAGCTCAATAATGGCGGGCAGATCGGGCACCGTCAGTCGAGGATTACCGATACTCTCTAGCCAAATCATACGCGTGCTCGGACGAATTGCCGCGGAAAGAGAGTCGAGGTCCTGCAGATCAGCCAACGTGACTTCGATGCCGGCGGTGTGGCACACTTTATGGAATAGGCGGTAGCTGCCGCCGTATATGTCTTGACCGCCGACAATGTGTTGGCCACTGCGCAGCAACATCGTCGCACAATGCGTGGCGGCCATGCCGGATGCGAATGCGAGCGCACCGTAGCCGCCCTCAAGCGACGCAAGTGTCTCTTGCACTGCGGATCGAGTTGGATTGCCGCTGCGCGAATAATCAAATTTTCCCCATTCGCCCGCTCCAGGTTGAACAAAAGTGGTCGCCGGGTGAATCGGCTGTACCACGGCTCCCGTATGCGGGTCCGGAGTATTGCCAACGTGGATCGCGCGGGTTCTAAACTTCATTTTGGTTCGAAATCCTGTACAGCCGTTTTCATGGTTGCGATACGAGCGACGGCGGCAACTTTTTTCTACGCAGCCAGCTTCAATTGAGGAATGCTACTGGTCCAAGGCTTGGGCCAAATCGTCGATCAAGTCGTTCGGATTCTCGATACCGCAAGCCAGACGGATCATGTTATCGTCGATACCGAATTTGCGACGATTCTCAGGCGTTTGACTGAAATAGCTCATCACCAGCGGCTGCTCAATTAACGATTCAACGCCGCCGAGGCTCGGGCCGATGCGCGGAATTTTGACGCGATCGATAATATCCGCCGTTTGCCGCCAATCGGCGTCGCGCACTAGAAAAGTCACCAAACCACCAAAGCCATGCATCGTCCGCTTGGCAATTTCATGGGTCGGATGACTGGCCAGCCCAGGATAATAAACGCGTTCAATCCGAGGATGTTTCTCAAGAAATTCTGCGATCAATTGCCCGTTCTCGTTGTGACGCTGCATCCGCAATTCAAATGTCTTCAATCCACGCTGGAGCAAGTACAAATTGTGAGGCGAATTGATACTCCCCATGATGCCGCGCAAAGTTCGAACCGATTCGAGTTTCTCTTTGCTGCCTGTGATCGAACCAGCTAACAAGTCGTTATGACCGCCGAGATACTTAGTCGCGGAATGTAAAACGTAGTCGACGCCAAAATCGAGCGGCCGCAAATTGTAGGGAGTTGCGAGTGTCGCATCGATCAGCGTTTCGACGCCCTGCGAGTTTCCGAGCTCCACGAACTGTTCAAGATCGATGCACGTCAAATGCGGGTTGGTGGGCGATTCACTTACCAACATCTTCGTGCGTTCGTTCATCGCTGCTTTCATCGCACCAAAGTCGCCGGTGGTGACTTGATGCGTCACGACGCCGAATCGCGCGAGGTGCTTGTAACAGAATTCACGACTACGATGGTAACACTGATCGAAGAAGACGATCTCATCGCCAGCGTTCAGTTTTGCCATCAGCAGACCGACGATTGCCGCCATGCCGCTAGCGAACACGATCGCTTCTTCGCCACCATCGAGGGCCGCAAGTTTGGCTTCGACTACTTTTTCGTTTGGATTGCCATAACGACCATACTCTTCGCGAGGCTGTTTTTCTTCAATGAAGTCAATGATTGACTGCGTGTCTTCGAACGTGTAGGTCGAACTGCACACGATCGAATCGGTGATCGCATCCGACGGTTTGCTGCGAGATTCGCCGGCATGGACACTAATCGTCGACGCTCCCAAACGACTCACCGACGTCGTTGGAGGTTTGCTATTGATTGCCATAGTGATTCGTATCTATGTAAACTTAAACAAAAAAGCCGCTGGCCCGGAAGTGCACATCACGGACAGCGGCTGAGCTGCTTTTTTCAAGTTGGCCGAGGCACGCTTCGATTTTTGCCAGACCTTCATCCAACAAGTCTGGCGGGAAACCAATATCGCAAAGCTATCTCGGTGGCACTTTAGCAGTAGGCTGCAAGCGGCCGCAAATCCCTAACGTGCCCCAAGTTTAACCGCCACTTCAATCTGTTGCAATCATCGATTCGCTTGTGAAGTTGCAAGGCACTTCGACAAAAGCCTTACTCAAACTGCTTCACCGCCGGTATCTCGTAAATTTGATACAGCATCAAATAAACAATCACGCCAGTCACTGATACGTACAACCAGATGGGCCAAGCCCATTTCGCCAGCCGTTTATGCCGCTCGCGATGCCCTTTAAGCCCCAAATAGATGGTCCAAACAGCTAACACTGGAACGGCCGCTGCCAACAGCACATGAGTGGCTAGCAAACCATAATAGAAATAGCGAACTAAAGTCGCGGCGACCTCTGGATCTCGCGGAAACGGCTTGCTGCCAGCGTAGTAGTGGTACGTCAGGTAGCAAACCAAAAACACCATGTTCACGCCAAAGGTCGCTAGCATGACATTCCGATGCGCCGCTTCACGCTTCTGCTTAATCAACACAAAGCCCGCAATCAGCAGCAGCGTAGCCAATGAATTTAGCGATACGTTTACATGTGGCAGCCACTCAATCACGCGTTTGTCCTTCCAAGTCGACGGTCTGGTCCGATTTGGATGTACTATACACGCAAGGAATAGTGATGAGGCAGCGGTGACAAATTGCCTCAGTTGCGTGTGCTGAGGGCTGAGAGTAGAGCGATTGTCCCCAATCGCTCGGTTTTTTTGGCTGTCTTTTTTCTAGTTGCAGGTCACGAGCGATGCTGGCTTCAAGTGGGGGGGCAGGCAAGGGAGGCGGGTGCTAGAACGATTGAGGACAATCGTTCTACGCTGAAAAGGCTTGCGAGAGGCGTTCAATACTCTCGGTCAGCTCTTCGTCACTCATCGTCAACGCGGGCAGCAGGACGATTCGCGTCGCAAATGGACCAGAGAAGTGCACCAGCAAATTTTGTTTTCTGCAGGCTAAGGCGATTCGCAGCGCTAATTCTTGGGCATCGGCAAGCGACTTGCCACAGCTGAGAAACTCGGCGACTGCGGAGGCGCCTTGACCTTCGATGATAAGACCGGGAATATGCTGCTGGCCAAACCATCGAAGCGATTCTCGCAATTGCTTTCCTACTTCTCGACCCCGCGCAAGCCATGGACCGGTGGTCAACTGGTTTAATACTTCTAGCCCAATGGCGGCGGCTAAGGGGGTGCAGGCAAACGTTTCGGATTCGCTTCCTTGCGGTAGGGCATCAAGGACTTCGCACCGCCCCACAACAGCTGAGATCGGCACGATGCCTCCTCCGAGACTCTTTCCAAGCACGACCAAGTCGGGCTGCCAGCCTTGACTAGTTGATAATAGCATCCAGCCGCAGCGCCCTAACCCCATCTGTATCTCATCAGCAATCAACAGAACTCCCGCTTCAGCGGTCGCGCGACGTAGCCGTTGCCAGTACTCAGCGGGCGGGAAAACATAGCCTCGGGCACCCAGAGCGGGCTCGACGATTACCGCAGAAATCGAATGCGCTTTGGACTCGATGAGCTCAACAAGTTCATCCAGGCAACGCGTTTGGCAACTCGGGAAGTTTAATTCATATGGGCAAGCGGCGCAGTAGGCAAAATCCGACGCCGGTCGCCGCTCATGAAGACCATTGGAGACGAGATCGAGCTGGCCACTGGTAGTGTCGCTGAGTACGGAAGTTGCCAAACTGCGGCCATGATAGCTGGGAGCGAGGCTGACGAGGCGACCAGGGCGATACGCGTGGGCGGCTTTCCAAGCTGTTTCGACTGCGCGGGAACCCGTGGCGTTGAAGTGGACTCGGGCTTCCGCTTTACCATTTGCCGACTCGAATCCGCAAATTTCGGTCAGTTTTTCAGCCA
>JAYVHC010000916.1:0-4289 GCA_043771575.1 Planctomycetia bacterium | reverse complement strand
AACAAGCCCAGAATTGGTAAGAACTTGTTGGTCCATCGTGGAAATAGAAATCGACTCATAGCTCTACGTTGATTTCTTGCCTGTACAACCCACGCGCCGTTGCTCGAACGAGCATCTTGCGCAAGGCTGAGCACGGGAAAAAGGTCAATTGTTTAGTACAGCATGCATGCGCTTTCGCGCCGCCCAATCACTTCACCTATTATCAGTTGCGTCAGTATCGTACCCGCAACCCAGTTTGTTCAATAGCACTCTGAGGCACGCGACAAATGGTCGCATCCACCTCAGCCGTTTCAGTTAACCAAACAACGTCACAAATTACCCAGAATGTAATCAGTTATTGCTATGCAATCCGCGCTCAACCATGCGGTTTCTGCAAGGTGAACAAATAGTACCCGAAATTTTTGCGTTGCATACCGAGCAACATAGCTAATGCACTTGCCCGCAAATGTTTCCATTGCCAGGCAGTCGATTTTCTGCGGAATAACAACTTTGCCGTATGCATCACCACCAACGGAACCGAATGCGATGCACTCACGGCTACGCGCCACCCCAGCTCCCGTTGCTTCACCAATTTCAACCCTGTCGCTTCCAGCCAACCAGGGACCAGCGCGGTCTCGTGGAAACTCGGTACGGCCCAATTGTGCGCGACCTCGTTGTGCAACCAACGAAACCAGCGTGATGTGTTGCCTAAGGGATGGTTCAAAAACCCGTCCGCGATCACCAACTTGCCACCCGGCTTAAGGACTCGCACGGCTTCGCTTAGCGCCACTTCGGGTTCTGTGCTGTGGCACAAACTCTCAAAGTAAAACGCCGCATCGAGAAACTCGTCCGGCCAGGGAAGAACGTGATAGTCCCCATGATGAACGCTGTCCATACCAGTCCGATCTTCGGCGTGCAATCGCCTTGCTGCCTCAAATTTCGCCTGCCCCTGCGCAGCCTGCTCGCGCGAAATCGTGATCGCATGCCAGCCCAGGTGCGGCAAATGATCGCATCCAAATCGTGCTACAGCAGCGGTGCCGCAACCCAAATCCCCTATGTTTCCATTTCTAAGGTTTGCGACACCCAATTGCTCGAACAGAACATCGTTCATCGCTTCCAACATGCGTCGCCGCTGCCACGGCCAAATGCCCATCTGCCAGTATCCAAAATGCCGATAACCCTCGACGCTCCAAACTCGATAATCGATCTCCGACGCATTGTAGTAATCGGAAATCGCAGCTCTTTCCGCGCGATCCTCCCACGCCGACTTCAGCAAGTTTCCAGACACGAGTTTTTCCGTCATTTTGGGAGTTAAAGAGGTATCAGCATCCAAGATCGAGCACCCCAATGCGCTAATCAACAAATCAACCCATACTTTCGCACATTGTGCCGCCTCTCCAACCGCTCCGCCATGCCCTGCATCGCAGTCGGTAAGCGTCGAGCGCCGTCTACTTTCTCTATAGCAGTGGCTGCAAGCTATTCCTTGGGCCGCTAGCCCATTACCGGTGTCCCAAGATCTTTCGCGCTAGCGAGGCTTGCTGCCTCACCTCACCACCACGTTGCCAGGTGACAAGCTAATAACGGGAGAGCGACGCTCCTGCGGAGCTTTTATCGGGCCTCCGTTGGACGTTCACAAGCCGGAATGGTCTAGCGGCTGCCCCCCAAAGCTCCGCATAGCCTCAATGTTAAGATGCAAGTACTTGTGCATCTTCAGTAAGCGGCTCTTTCGAGCTAGGCGATTTTACAAGATGGTCAAAAATAGGCGAAGCCATCAGCGTGGTGACCACGGCCATAACTACCAGGGTCGCAAAAAGCTCAGCCGAAATGATTCCGCGCTGCAATCCAATGTTAATGATGATCAACTCCATGAGACCGCGTGCGTTCATCAATGCACCAATTCCCAGCGCTTCGCGGTTGGTTATCCCGGAAGCGCGCGCGGCCAGCCAACATGCAATTCCCTTGCCCCCAATCGCGGCCAGCAATACCAATCCGCAAATGCACCACAAATAGGTTGAGTTCAGCAGATCGATTCGCGTGTTGAGGCCCGAGTATGTAAAGAAAAGCGGCAAAAGCAGCGCAACCGTCAGCGGTTGAATTCGCTCGACCAAATCGCGTTGCATCGCTCCTCGCGGAATCATCGCGCCAATCACAAACGCGCCAAAAACAGCATGCAATTGAATCTTATCCGTGAACCATGCCCCAAGCGCCATGCATACCAGGCCGATCACGACACCTCCATCGGTCAATTTCCCATCAACGCCGATCAGCCAGCGCTGTACGTGATTTAGCGTCGGTCTCAATACCAGGATCGCAAACGCGACAAAGCCAATCCCACCTCCGATACTCCACAGTGCTTTGGACAAATCGTTATCGAAACTGGATAGCACCACGGCTAGCAAACACCACGCCAGCGCATCATCAATCGCACCTGCACCGATTGCCACGGTCCCCATCAACGTCCCTGTCAAGCCTTTAAAGTGGATAATCCGCGCCAGCATAGGAAACGCTGTGATACACATCGATGCACCTAGAAACATGATCGCTTCGAACAGCGACGTGCCTTCGGGAAACAGCTTCGAGTGATAAAACATCCCATACGCCAGCCCAGCACCCAGTACAAAAGGCGTGATCATCCCTGCCAACGAGACCGCGATCGAGCTTGAAAAATTCGCGCGGATCACATCCACTCGAAACTCCAGTCCCACGATGAACATGTACAGAGCCAATCCCAGCTGTGAAGCCGGAAACAGATAGCTTTGCGAATCGCGTGTCAGCTGGGTCTGATCCCACGGGAAGATCGCTTGCTGCCACTCCGGCAACACCAATCCGAAGAGCGAAGGCCCGAGCAACACTCCCGTGATCATCTCGGCCACAACTTGCGGCTGACCAAATCTAGCCGCAATGATTCCGACGACGCGACAGGCGAGCAGAATAACAGCGATCTGAAAAAAAAAGTGAACTGCTAAATCTGGATTGGGCATCAATACTTCTGTCTAGGGAGTCTTCGAGCCCAAACAACGGCCTTTTCCGCAGGGGCATTAACGAGTGTAATTGACAGCCCGGATATCACACAGGCCTCAGTAACTTTGCAAAATTCAGGCCGCCTACCTGGTAACCCGCTCGCTGCGCATTGGTTATACTGATCTCAAATCCTAAAAGTGCTACGATTCAGCTATGCTTCATTCAACGAAGACTCTGGGTGTCACACCCTTAATCCGAGAATCCCAAAATATGAGTTGGACGAAGCACTGACTCGTTGCCATTTGCCCTCCCAAATCCTAAAGGTGCATTCATGTCCGCAGTTGCCACAGAAGTCCGCGCGTTCACAGCCGCCAAGTTTGTCGCCCCATCGAAGTTCGTTGAGTTTTGTAATAACGGTGGCAAGCCTCTCGGCGGGATCATCGGTGGCCGCAGTGTCACAGGCACCATGAACGTCACTTTCGAAACTTCAGACCCTGGTTCACTCGAAGTACTCGCAACTGTTTGCGAAATGGGACAAGCGGAAGTTGCGGACGCGGTCAACGCAGCCACCCGCGCTTTCCATGGTTCAGCAGGCAATGCTTGGAAAAACACATCGGTCGCCGAGCGTTGTCGCTTGGCCATGAAACTCGTCGAACTCTGCGACCGTGATCGCGACGTGTTGCTCGCGTGTGAGATTTTGGACGGCGGTAAGGTCTCGGAGCTAGCCGAGGGTGATTTTACGCAAATCCGCGAGTGTGCCGAGTACTTCTGCCGCGTCGCGAAGGGCGCCGAGATGGGCGATAGCGAAGCGCTACAAGTGGCCGATGGCGTCAAAGGTTTTACTTATCGCGAACCATGGGGCGTTGTCGCGGGTATCATTCCTTGGAACTACCCAGTCGTCTTGACCGCGTGGTTCATGTTCCCCGCGCTGTTATCGGGCAACTGCATCCTGATCAAGCCCGCTGAAGACACGCCACTATCCGCACTTTACATCGGTAAACTCGCTGAGGAAGCGGGCTTTCCGCCTGGCGTCATCAACGTGCTTCCCGGCCGAGGCGAGATCACCGGCCAATGCATCGCTGAACACCCAGGCGTGCGTTACATCTCATTCACCGGTTCACCTGGCGTTGGTCAATCGATCATGCGGACCTGCGACCAGCACGGCACACGCATGAAGCGCGAAATGGGCGGCAACGGTTCCGCAATTGTGCTTGCCGACGCCGATCCAGAACTCGTCGCACGCAAGATCGGTCGCTATACCAACCAGCACTTCGGTCAAACTTGCTGTACCATCCATCGCGTGTTCGTCGACAAGAAAATCGCTGACGACTTTATCGATGCACAGAAGA
>JAYVHC010000915.1:0-4504 GCA_043771575.1 Planctomycetia bacterium | reverse complement strand
CTAGAAAACTGGCGATTCTTCAACAACAAGGCTCAAACTGCCTTTCGATCGGCCCCGTTTTGCGTTCGCAAAAAAAGTTATGTTTCTATTGACATCACTTAAGAAAGCGGTGTTAGGGTGAATAGTCAAAGTTGGTTGTCCCGATGCTATTTCTCGGGTGCACTCGAAAAAACGCTCGCCGGTCGCATTATCGCGGGCGCTAAAAACGAGCGCAGAATTCAACTGAATCGGAACTTTGAAATCAACCTCTGTCAAGCCAAATCGTGACGGCAGTTTTCGCGAGTAAACTACTGTTTGCCCGCACCTGATTTCCAATTCAACTTTTGAATCACCTGTGTAAACTAAGATTCTCCCTTCTACATGCCCGGAGTCGTCAGCCTGAAGCATATCTGGAAGGATTCCTACTCGATCGCCGTGAATGTAATTGACCAGGAGGTCAATCCGCGTTTGATCGCGTAGCGTGAGGAACGCGACTGCCACCCTCTCCGAAGGTGCTCCCTTGCCACCTGTGATTGTCATCGCAAGACGGTTCTTCCCACGCTGTAACTTCTGAGGAAAATCAAGCTTCAAACACTGGCAGCTTTTCGCGACATTGACGATCGGAACATCCTCGCCTTCCAATGAAAGGTCAAACTCGACCACCGCCTCTGCCTGAACAAGTCCGATGTTCTGCCTTGTCGCACCTGAAATGCTAACTGCCTTGTTGCAAGCTCCGCTTGAAAGTACAAGCATCAAGAAAACTCCGGTTTTCACGACTTTTTCACCACGATGCTTGTTCATTCGATATGGCAGTAGGAACAAGCAAATCAAACCCAATAAAAGCAAAAAACTCCACCACCGGCCGCGTGTCGAGGTTGACTTGCCTCTTTCAGACCCCCGAAGCAGATCTTGATATTCTTGATAGTCCTTTTCCGAACTCGCAGTGCGAATGTAGTTTGCTTTTTCTGCTTCGCTATAGACAACTGAACCAATTGACGGTTCCAATGTGAATATTGTGGGCGACATTTCACAATCAAGGCAGCGAACCTCGCAAGCCATTTCGGTAACTAGAACCACCGAACCATTAACGTATGTTTCCTTGAAAACTCTTTTTGGAAAAGGCTTGCTATCGGTCCAACCGTACTCTCCACGAAACTGGAAACTAATGTTTCCATTCGAGTCGAGCGCTGCGATTCGAGTTGGAAACAAGCAGGCCGGATCTTCGAACTCAATCAACAACCCCAAGTCAGAATATTCAACGAACTTGCGCACGATGGCTAGCGGTGGAAAATAATACTGACGTTCGTTCTTTTTTACTCCAGATGACATGCGGTCAGCAAAGACTTCAGAATAAGCGACTCCAGAAAAGGTCGCATGTGACAATTCATGAGGAAAAAACATGTGTCGATGGTACATCGCTGAGCTTGCACGGCCCGACACCGCATAGGACATGAAATCGCCCGATTCATTCCGGTCACAAAATTGCTGTCCGTCAAATGCAGCACTTTCCTGGCTGTTGCTGTCCGAGCTGTCGCACCTCCAAAGTCCTCCCTTTAAGAATCTCTGCCGTCGCTTCTGCTCACCAACGATTTTACCATCGTGCTTCGTTGAAAGCGAGCAGTCAACGTCATAGGACCACGACACATTGCTTGCTGCAAGCCACGCTCTGATTCGCTCAAGTTCGTCACCGCTCGCGCACGTACTACTACATCCAACTAACAACGACACACAAAGCGCGATCCATGCTTTCATCGTTCACTCCAAAAGACAAGAGGGTGTTGGAAATTGTCCACAAGATTTTGTGGGTAACTTTCGGACTAAGTGCCAAGGACTACTTCATTGCAGAGGTCGAGGAGCGATGCATCGTCCCACTCTGTAATGTCGCAATTTCCATTAGCTGCACCACCGGGGCAGTCGCAGTACAACTTCCCGTCAGCTGGATTTCGCTGTATGAAGCACTGCCCAATCCTCATCACTCTCGGACCGCAGTTCTTCGGTTTTTGAGGACATCCATTGGCCTTTAATACCTCACCCGTTAACATTCCCGGAGTCACACAAACTTTGTATCCATTTCCACCAACACAAATGTCAGAGTCAATCCCATTGCAAAACCCTACCCCGCCATCGCTGCATGTAACCAAGATATACTTACCTGCATTCGGATCCCTTGGATCAGGTATCCATTCATATTTTGGAAGACAGTCGGTCGCCCCTCCGCCGCTTCCAGCTAGGTAGCAAGGCTGGGTACGGATTGCCTTTTCGCACGGCGCCAAACCGGCGGAATAGAGATGCGCCGAAAGCGACGCAAAAAAAACAGTCACAGCAAACATCGTAATTACACTAGTTGATTTAATCATATTGATATCCGAAAGTTAAACAGAGTAACGCGGAAAAGTGAATTTCTAAACAGATGTATCCTTAGCCATTGAAATGAATTAAACTCTTGCCGAGTATCGAGTACTATCGGGGAACATACGTATTCAAGAACTTAATCTTCCCTACGGTGCTTTTACCACTGCTGAATAGAAACGAGATTTCGATGACCAAGTTTGCGCCCATAAGCTCCGAGTTGGTAGCAACTGTTTGACGTTCAAAGTCAATGCGAACTGCGTGCGAAACGCGGTTACTCGATTCGAGGTAATTTACAATTCGAGGTCGCGAACATTCGCATGTGCTTTGGACTGACAGCACCTCTTCAGAACCAGCAATTCCGAATTGAGTTAGTGGAACGCACAAATAATTGGCTTCGTCAGCAAATATGATTCCGGCGTCAATGACTATCGGTTTTGCAGAGGCGGATTGCTCGCTTGATGGCGATTCAGCAAAAGATTTGGCCGATGCATCCGCGAGCGGTCCGCAACCCGACTGCAACGCAACGAAGAAGCTAGTGGCTACGGATAACGCTGCTCGGGTCATCGGCATGTGAGCATGTGAGCTTGTGAGCCATTTTTACACCATGCCCGAAGTAAAACTGTCAAGACCCTCGAATTGCCACTTTGCTTTTATCCGAAGCGGACCGAAGTGAATCACTCTATGAATTGGGCAATAAACGGCAATTTATGGGTGAAACAGCTAGAAGTCAAGCAAATTCCAGGAAGATTTTTGCGATAATTACTCCCGTTGAGGTAGACCGAAAAATGCGCAAGAGGATCTCGACTCTGAACACCCTTCGTTGATGGCCACTAGCCGCACCAATCGAACCACGCCACCAAAGCCGCCGGCAATAAGCCCGCGGCCTTTTTCTGAGTGCTGAGAGCTGGCAGTCAAATAAGGCGACCCAACTAAGCAAATGCCAATCAACTCTATGCTCCGGCACCACGGACGTCGACATCGCTTTCGTGTGCGTCGACTGTAGCGAAAAGGCAACATGGGCCGCCCGGCCACAAAAATGGTACTATAATTGAGATAGGGCACTCTCTGAGCGCGAGCGAAGCGTAGCCCATGCGAGTAGTGCTTCGTCACAGATAAACGTGGATGTCAGCTTGGTGTGGCATAGGCTGGCAGCGCTGGCAGCCTGTGAATCGGATCGGCAAGGTCACACACAGGCTGGCAGCCTATGCCACGTTTTCGTGTGTTACAAAGCCCGTAGGGTTGCGTACTGGTCAAGGAATTCACTAGTGTCGGATCTGATCATCAACGAAAATCTCAGCATCCATGGAGACGAATTGCAGTGGTCCTACGCGCGCAGTAGCGGCCCAGGTGGCCAGAACGTAAACAAAGTAAATAGCAAAGCCGTACTGCGTTGGGCACTTCCACCCGATTTCCTGCCGCCTGCTCCGATGAATCGTTTTCGCAAATTGGCTCAGCGCTACATCACCACCGAGGGTGATGTCGTCATTCAGTCGCAGCAGTTTCGCGACCAAGTTCAGAACATTGGCAGTTGTCGCGAGAAATTGAAAATCCTCATTATCGCCGCGCTAGTACAACCCAGACGCCGCGTTGCCACCAAGCCGACGAAATCTTCCAAGCGCCGACGCCTCGATGACAAGAAGATTCAATCGGACAAAAAGAAGACTCGCCAGTCAAACGACTATTAGACTTGGCTTCTTAATGAGTCCAGAATTGCCAACCTTGGCTACCAAAAATCAAAACCCCGATCACGACCGAGAAGATACTTGCGATCAACACCGCCGCGCTGGCAATGTCGAGCGCCGCACCCACGTCTTCGTTATGATTTAAACAGAGGCCTTTGGCGAGTCGCTCGATCGCGCTATTCAGGTACTCTAGTCCGATAACAATCGCTATGCACAATAGTAATGCGCACCACTGCCAGAGCTCGCATCGCAGCAGTGAAGCGGCAGCGATGACTGCGGCAGCGGCCACAAAATGGACTGCGAAACTCGATTGACCCCGCAGACCCAGAATCAAGCCACGGCCAGCGCAGCGGAATTTGTTTATCCAGTGCTGCACTTTGGCCTCCGACAATTGTTTGCAAAATTAAAGTCTCGAAGAAAAGTCGCCAGAGTAGAGCAATTGTCCCATTTGCTAACACTGAAAACGATTGGGACAATCGTTCTACACTGAA
>JAYVHC010000914.1:0-3115 GCA_043771575.1 Planctomycetia bacterium | reverse complement strand
TGGCGAGCAAATGTAGCTGGTTTCGTAAGAAACCAGGGTTCACCGGTGACCTATCTTCCGCGTCCGGTTTCTGACGAAACCAGCTACCCCATTAAATTCCTTGACATTTGCGCCTGGATTTAGGGACGAAGAATACTTAACGCCACCGCTTCACCCACAGTCCACTCCCGCAAGTTGGCCGGATCGCGGTGGATTTTGCGGTACAGCGTATCGCGCTCGACCGGGTCGCGTCCGGTTTCTTCGATCAACTGCTTGATACGATCAACGGTCAACATTTCGGGTGTGGTCGCGCCAGCGTCATGATAAATTAATTCATGCCGAACGGTGCCGTCGATGTCGTCCGCACCGTAATGCAACGCAACTTGGGCAGTCTCGATGCCGAGCATAATCCAGTAGGCTTTCACGTGTGGCACGTTGTCGAGGAATAGACGACTGACTGCTACGGTGCGAAGATCCATCAGTGCGGAGGGTTTGCGTAGGGAACTCAGTTCGGTATTGTCGGGATGAAACGCCAGCGGTATGAACGTCTGAAAGCCGCCTGTTTCGTCTTGCAGTTCGCGCAATCGCGACAAGTGATCGATGCGATGATAGGCCTCTTCGACGTGCCCATAGAGCATGGTGCAATTGCTGCGAATCCCCAGTTCGTGTGCAGCTCGATGAATTTCTAGCCACTTGTGGGCGTCGGCTTTATGTTCACATAGCTGGTCCCGCACCTCGGAATGAAAGATTTCAGCGCCACCGCCCGGCAAGCTGCCAAGCCCGGCGTCGCGCAGGTCGGACAAGACATCCTTGGTGGTTCGCTTTGTAAGGAATTCGAACCAATTGATTTCGACCGGTGTCCATGCCTTGAGGTGGATGTTCGGGTAGTTGCGATGCAGTATTTCAATGATGCCTCGATACCATTCGTAAGGCATCTTGTGATGCAAGCCGCCAACAATATGCATTTCGGTGCAACCGTTCTCACTCGCCTCGGCACCACGCTGTAGCACTTGGGCGTCGTTCATCGCGTAGCCTTTCGGGTCGCGCAAGTCGCTGCGGAAGGCACAGAATCGGCAACGATATACGCACACGTTGGTCGGATTCAAATGCGTGTTGATATTGAAATAGGCCACGTTGCCGTGCATTCGCTCACGCACGAAATTTGCAAGCTGCCCCACTTCTTGCAGAGGAACTTGAGGATCGTATAGAAATATCCCGTCATCGTTCGTCAGCCGTCGACCCGCTTCAACTTTGTCCCGAATCGCGTTGAGTCGCGTTCGAATTTGCATCGCAATCATGGAAGTCGCAATCTTTACTGTTGTTTCACTGATTCAATAATCCCGCATGACAACCGCGGCCCGTGGGTCGCACCTGCCCACGGGCCGCACCGCACCTGCCGGGCTTGTTGTACTACACAAGTATTTTCATGTCGCTCCCCTGCCAGCTTGTCTGGCATGAAGCCAAGGTTGGAGAGCTAGACACAGCGGCCACTTCGCGCACTCTTCCGCATTTCACCCGCGAGACCAGCTCGCGGGGGTCCGAGCACTTTACGTCGCTGGTTCCTGTGTAGCAACCGTTGCGCGCCAATTAGTGTAACTGCAGTATGCAACGCGTTCTTGCTATGGTTTCGTCAGCCCTGGTCCCCTGCGAAACGGATGGCGTGTATTCGCCAATCTTCAGTCAGAGTGCAAGTTCTGAAGTACAATTCTAAATCATTAATAAAGCCAGTTTTCTCGCCTTTATAACAAAAAAACTGGCTTTATGGTGCTAATTATAACATTGAGAAATTTTTAACGGCGAACTTAAGTCCTTGTCATGGCCAACTGGCCAATTGCTGCCTCGAGACGCCTTTTCTAGACTTTGTCACTGTATCTGTCGCTCTTTTTGTGTTTTCCTCCTCATTCTAAAAGGGTCATCATGGTTAGAAAGTTGGTTCGACGGGGATTTACGCTGGTGGAATTGCTAGTTGTAATCGCCATTATTGGAATTTTGGTCGGCTTGTTGCTGCCTGCGGTTCAAGCTGCCCGCGAGGCTGCACGGCGCATGCAGTGTTCAAACAATCTCAAGCAAATTGGCTTGGCGATCATGAACTACGAAAGCACCTATAACAAGCTTCCTGTGTGTCGCGGTGGGACGCAAACTGGCCCTAACCCTACCACTCGAAACTATTACAATTACTCTCGTCTGAGCCCATTTGTACCTTTGCTGTCTTTCGTTGAGCAAACATCGTTGATGAACCGGATCGTGGCTGGCGAGACAGTTAACGGATTCTTTTTTGCTCCCCATGGTCCATCGGCTTGGTATCCACGGATCGACGGCGATCAACCTACCTATTATCCATGGTCGGTGTCGATTCCAGGCTACAACTGCCCTTCGGATATACCGATTCCAACTCGCTGGGGTCAACACGGCACGAACTCCTACGCCTTCAGTCTTGGTGATACGCTGAATAATGCCACCGCAGGCTCCTCTGATCTGCGTGGTCCGTTCGGATCGATACCTAAGTACAAACGCTTCAGTGCGCTCACCGACGGGACTTCCAATACCATCGGATTTAGCGAACGAACCGCACACAACACGAACAATGACAACGGTGTCGTATTCGCATCCACTGGCGCTGAGAACATCAAACAGTTTACAGCATCCGTGCCTAACGTTCGGAATAGCCCGAGTGATTGCCGTGCTGTGGCAATTGGTACCAAGTTCGCGCCCGGGCTCAACATTAAGGGACGCTTTGGTATTCTTTGGACTGACGGACAACCGGAACGCACGGGATTCAATACCATTTTGGCACCCAACAGTCCGTCATGCACGAACGATGGCAATGGGGCCGCCGATTCAAATGGTGGCACGTTGTCAGCAGCCAGCTACCATACCGGTGGTGTCAATGTTTCATTGATGGACGGTTCGGTTCGGTTCGTTTCGGATTCGGTTGACACAGGAAACACCTCCCTACCTCCAGTGGTGATTGGCACCAGCCCCTACGGTGTGTGGGGTGCAATGGGCACCGCAGCCGGTGGCGAAGTCGCTTCTTTGGGTGACTAATTCGTTGGGAGCTTTGTTAACTTAACTTTGGCGTGGCACGCTCTTGAGGCTTTGCGAAGGGCGCAGTTCGCCAGAGTTTTTGCTCTGGCGA
>JAYVHC010000913.1:0-2047 GCA_043771575.1 Planctomycetia bacterium | reverse complement strand
GCCAGCGTCCGACCGCGCCACAAGCCCTGGGAGGCGTCTCTTCGAAAACTGCTAAAACACTCCGCCAATCTGCCGCCGATGGCGAATTCCCATTTGAGCAACTTTTCGAAGGGCCCTGCGCCGACCTGACCGCCATGTATTCCCTGGCACTGCGGCGCAGGCTTTGGACGCAACATTATCCCCAGGCCTCGACCGCAGTAGCCTTTTCTTCCGTCGAGTCCACGTATCCGCACGCAGCCATTATTGCGGAACATTTGCCGGGAAAACTCGCAGGATTGATCGCCGAACCGGCGATTGTCATTTACGAAATGCCCAGCGAACAATTCAGTTGGGCCAAGCATCATGCGAAGACAATTTTGATGTGTTTCACTGAGTTGCTTCAGCGTTATGAACGTGGCGGTGTGCCGCGCGCGGTGCTCGAACCCTACTACCGTTACCAATTGCTGCATCGTAGCGACGAGCTGGGCGATCTAATGTTCAATCGCAGCACCTCAGGTGGATTTCCCGACGGGCTGAAATTCGCGTGGATGTATCGTCGGTATCCTGTGTTGTTGATGCGATCACTGCTGATCGCTTGTGCTCACCCACAGGCACCGAAGTTTTTGTCCGTTCCATTGCGAGCTTGGCTGAACCGAAGAAGTCAACGATGAACCATCGCAAACTTCTTGTAGCGCAGCTTTTATGGTAACCTGTCCCCGAGTGGTACGCTGCGGGTGGCGACCATGGCTTGCGATGATCGGCTTGGCTATACTCAAAGTGAAGTCCAAGCGTGGAGTGCTTGCCAAGCAAGTAAGACTTGATTTGGCCGGTCTATTCTCGGTGACATAAGGCATTGGATACCTGTCCAAAGTCGCTACTCTTACTCCTTTTGCCTTCGTTATGCAACCCACTTCACGACGACCCAGGCGCATCGCACTGACGATTCACGCATTGTTTGGCGGCGGGGCAGAGCGGTTGATGAGCCAATTGGCGACGCGTTGGTCTGCGGCGGGACATGAGATCCATTTGATTACTTGGTCAACGCCAGATACCGATCAGTATGCTGTCCCACCCGAAGTACGACGTAGTGGCTTGGGACTGCTGGCCGCAAGTCGCAGCCGCTTGCGTGGTTTACTTGCCAACCTTCGTCGGGTGCGAACGCTTCGAAGTACCTTGCAATCTATTCAACCGGAACTGATTCTCAGTTTTTGCGACCAGATGAACATCGTCACCTTGCAAGCGGCTCGTAAGTTGCCGATCCCTGTGATCATTTCCGAGCACTCTAACCCAGCCAAGCAGCGACTCGGTCGTATATGGGAAGTTTGGCGTAGTCGCAACTATCCCCGTTGTTCAGAGTGCGTGGTGCTAACCGATGAAATCGCCCAGTACATGCAGCGTTGGCTTCCCGCCGACAGAATCCGCATTATCCCAGCCGCCATCGCTCCGCCAACGGAGCACGCACAGGTAAATCGCGCGGAAGCGTTAGTCTTGGCCGTTGGACGGCTCAGTCACGAAAAGGGTTTTGATTTGTTGATCGAAGCCTGGCGAAAGATCCAGCATCAACTCCCAGGTTGGCAACTCCATATCGCCGGTGCCGGTGCGGAGCAGGCGGCGTTAACCGAACAGGCTCGCGATCTGCTTTCCATAAGACTGCTGGGTTGGATTCCCAACGCATGGCCCCTGTATCAGCAAGCGACAATGTTTGTCTTATCTAGTCGCTACGAAGGGTTTCCCATCGCCCTGGTAGAAGCCCTCAGCCAGGGTTGCCCTGCAATCGCCACGCGCTGCACCGAAGCCACGCAGCGTCCACCGCTTTCCATGGCACTTCATCTTGTCGACACCGAATCGGCCGACCAACTCGCCACGGCCATTTTGCAACTCGCGCAACAACCGGACCGTCGCAAACAGTTTTCGGTGGCAGGCGTTCAAGCCAGTTCGGAATTTCATTGGGATAAGACTGGCATACTCTGGGATCGGTTGTTGGAGGACTAGGATTCTTTGTCGCGAAAGTACGTAACGAGCACTAAAGTGCGTATGATTTGAATTGCCCTTTTTGTGTTCCTTGCGT
>JAYVHC010000912.1:0-3614 GCA_043771575.1 Planctomycetia bacterium | reverse complement strand
GAGGCAACATCATTTCAAGGCTAAACGTCCGCGCGATTTGTGCAAAAAAACTATCCAGCGTGCTGACACGGAATCGATGGAGTTGACCCGTGACGCGCCGCAGCGCCGCCAAACACGCTGCCGTCGAAGTATCGACACCCCTGATATGTGTCGACAACTCCGTGCGTTTGGCTTCGTTGACACACGCCTGCGCCAGCCGCTGCAACACGCGTTGCATGATCTCACCGGCCGCCTTGCGTGTGAACGTAGTTGCCAAAACATGATCAACTTCTTGTCCCGATAAGATAATTTGCAGCAATCGATTGCTCAGTTGAAACGTCTTGCCGGTTCCCGCCGATGCACGAATAAGCAGCGGTTCGAATTTTACCGCAGCCGACTTCAACTGCCCGCTTGCGTGCCCTGCCAACAACTGCTGAGCCTCACGTACGATTGCACTCGAGAGTCGCTCGGCTGCCCGCCGCGCGTCCTGTGCAGTCCGATCCGAAATTTGTCGCATCGGCGCAGCTACTGACACGCGTTGCACATCCGACTGGCAAATCCGCGCGTAATCATCAAAGTGAACAACCTCCAAATGATCGGGCCAAAACTCGCCCCGCCGAATCTTCGCGGCCGTCTCATTCGCCAGCGCGTCTGCTTGAAGCAATTGCGTGTCACCGAACTCCGCTTTCACAAACGCCACGTCCCGGGCCTGTTTTGGCAAAGTGATGTAACCCACTTCCGGCTCGCCCTCAACCCCCAGTTTAGCAGCGATTTTGCGATACATGGGCAGTTGCAAATCCTTCCAACCATCCTTTTCCGACCAATGCACGGACACTGGGTTGTTGGCCGTTTCGCTCGTCTTGTAATCCCATATTGCCCATTGGTTTTGAACCGGATGATAGTCGATACGGTCAATGCGTCCGATCAGCGTCAGCGTGTCCTGGCCGATGCCCAGCCGCAAGTGATCCTGTACATCGACTCCTTGCTCGACGAACTTGATCAGCCAACCCGCCGCCGCCCGTTGTGCTTGACGTGGAGCGAACGCGCGCAGCCGCATTTCCGCTTGTTCGATCTGAATCAATACTCCCGCGGGTGGCGCGGGGCCAAATTTATCCGCCGCGACAATCTGCAATTGTTTTACTAGGAATTGTTCGACCTCTTCTGGGTCGGTACTCTGACTGACCGGATTCTTGCCCATCATAGCCAACGTATCGTGCAGTAAGATTCCGAACTTCCGCGCGTCCAACTCCAGGTCCGAGTCGACTTCTTCGCTGAGCTTCAAGACGTGACGCAAGTAGAAGCGATATGGACACGCCAAGTAATCGCGCAGGGCTGTGACCGACAAAGTCGCTGGCACTCTCCCCGCAATCGGCGCAGGCACCGTCAGCCGACTGGCACCCTTGACCGCTTGCCAACGCTGCACCGTGGGCGGCAGCACATCGATCGCGTCGTCGGATACCAACTGCAACACACGGCTCGGCAATTCCTCTAACCCACAAGCCAACAACAGGCGACTCGGCACCAACGGGTCGCCCTGGTGATCTGCTTTGCCAACCACTATTCGCAAATGCTCGCGGGCGTGCAGAATCACTTGCATGCAATACATATCGCGCGCGTACCGACGGCCATTGTCCATCATCCCCAACTGACGACGTAACTGGTTCGGCAAAAACGCGTCCGCATTCACACTTTCCGGTACTACGCCATCGTGGACTCCCGTCAATATCAAGACCGGCGCATCGTCGAGCGATAATTCGAGCCACCCGAGCATCTCGATCGCTGTCTCGTTGCTCGGTTCCGGCACGAGTTTGCCCGAAGTCGAACGCAAGAGCCAATCGATCAACTCGCCGGCAGTCATCCGCAGCTCCAGCTCAGCCGGTATGTCGCGCAGGCCGACGATCAGCTCGCACAATTGCTTCGCCGCGTTATAAATCGGTTGATCCGCCGCTGCGTCTAAGTTGCACAGTTGTCCCTCGTATGCCGATTTCAGCACTTGCAACAGCGGTTGTGCCCAATGCGACAGTGGCATCGAGCGCGCTCCAAGCTTACTCAACCATTTTGTTACCGCCCCTGTCACGAGCGTGTAAACATGCGCCCCGTCGACTTTCTCGTTCACATAGTCATCGATCGTCTTGGGCAGCACCGCTTGGCAATAGTGATCGAACTCCGCCAACCAACTAGGCGGCAAATCCAACCGCTGAGACCCTAGTGCGCCGCGACGCTCCGTCGTCGCCATGGGAGCCGTCACGCGCTGCGTCCCCAATCGCTGTGTCCCCAATCGCTGAGTGTGTAGCACGTTTCCAACCGCGGGATGCCGTACCAGGGCCGCGAAGCTGGAAAAGTTCCGTTGCTGTACATACTTTCCAATCAGCGACAATAGGCTAGCCGGTTCCGATTGGCTTAGCGGCGTTCCAGCCCCATTTCGCGCCCTAACATCGCACAACGACAATTGATGCTGCAGGGTCGGTACTAGCGACGCGTCTGGAATCCCGATCGTCACGTCGCGCGTATGCAACCGATCGCCTAACTCCGCTAAGCAGGCCGCAGTCAACTCAGCTTGATCGGCTGGAGTGTTGCCCACCCACAAACAGTCGTCAGGCAACTCCAGCACCGCGTCTTGCCACTGCAGGCTGTCCAAACAACCAAACGCGTCGAACATGTCGTCATGCGATGGCGGTGCCGCCACCCAAACCTCAACATGCTCCGCAACCGCTTCCAAGAAACCTCGCTGCGTCTTGTTCAGGTCCACTGCGCCGATGACCAGAATCTGTTTCGTCGTCTGCGGTTCGCGATATTCCAGAGCCGTTAACCGCGCGGTTTGAATGTCCCACAAGCCCAACCTATCTAGCTGTCCGAGATAAGTCGCTTGCACCTCAGCCAGCGCTTGCCACCGCAACGCTTCGGGATGGTTTCCCAGGACCTCGGCCACGGCTTGGAAATTCAGCCGATCCGAGGCCAGCTCCCGATGCACCGTCGAGATCAGCTTGCCCAGCTCCAGCCACTGTTCGCTCGCCGTCAGCGGCGGCGGTTGCGGCACGATCCGCTGCAGCAGCTCAGGTGCAGTCATTTGTAATGCCGCGACCCAGGTCAGCACCTGCACCATTTCGCTCGCGAACGGAAACTTAGCCACATAGAGTTCTTCAGGCAGCTGTCCCACCGTAACCATCTGCGGAGGGTACATGACTTTCCGCCCAGCATCTTCCGTCGCGACCCTCTGCTGCAGGGCAACTGCCCCCTGCTCACGGTTCGCGAGCGTCCCACCCGCCCCCATCGCCCGCAGTGCCAGCAATTCCTGCAGCCGTCGCTTCGCCAACCCACTTGGCAGTACGATCAGCACATCGCGCATGTCCCACGCGTCGCCGACCGCGTATTGCCGGAACAGTTCCTCAACCGCCAGCGGCACTGTTGGCTGATCCCAACCAATAAACCGCCGCCGAACCGCCGTTTTCCCCTCGCTAGAACCAGAATCCCTTACTTTTTTCATAGCTTTCGAGCCTCACTTCCTTGCATGCTACCCCTGGCCCATGACACCTTTGGTCAAGCCAACGCCAATTCTAGCAAAAATCGGCCCGTCTAAAGGTCGCCTACTCGCTTCCGACGATTCGGAATAATCCTGCAGTGTAGAACGATTGTCC
>JAYVHC010000911.1:0-8957 GCA_043771575.1 Planctomycetia bacterium | reverse complement strand
GCCCAAGCCACTTCTCTACTGGCCCGATGGTGCATCAATGCCAGACGTCAGTTAAGTCAACCGCAACACCAACGATAGTCTTCGATGCAATTCTGTCGTGATACTTGCCAGCATCGATGTAGCGTCCATCGACTAAGAAATACTGTTGCACGGTCTGCTCATCAGGATCCACAATCCAATACTCGGCAACTCCGGATCGCTGATACATTTCGAATTTCAAAATCAGGTCATGCTGAGGATTGGAATCGGAGAGAATCTCGATGACCAGGTTCGGGATGCCCTTAATCTTCTTCGGCGTGATGATATGCGATTGCGATGTAAGCACGACCACAAGATCGGGCTGCACGATATCGTGCATGGCGAGTTCAACGTCTGTTGGGGCGTCGAAAACTTCCCCCAATTTCTTGACTTCGATCTGGTCGTAAAGCTGGAATTGGATCTTCCTCGATACCCGTTGGTGATTGGTTGAAGGAGCAGGACTCATGTAGTGCTCTCCGTCAATGATCTCGTGGCGAAAACCGTCGTTGGGAAAACATGCATACTCCCGATAGGAGTATTTCAGGGATGGCTGAGTTTCGTGGGTCATTTGCTTGCCGATCCTTACTAGGTTTCAATCGCTCCGCCAGACGGGTTAAGTGGTTTCTTGTTCTCTTCGGTTTTTTGTTCTTCACGCCAAGGTTTATCCGCCTTGTATCCTTCCAGCTCTTTCTTCAGTTGTTCGAGTTGCTCGTTATCTTCTTCGGCACCGAGTTCGACTGCTTTCTCGGACCATTTTCGCGCATTCTCAAAATCACCGGTTTCTGCATAGCAAGCGGCCAGGGTACTGAGGATATGGGCTTTTTTATACTCGGTAGCTTCACAGGCCTTGAGGCCCAACTCGAGCGAACGCTTGCCATCACGAACTGAGTCTTGAGGCGAAGTGGAAAGGACCCAGGCTAGGTTGTTAAGCAGTCCGCTGTAGTCGATATCCTCTTCTTCAATCTTCTTGGAATCCATGGCTTCGATAATCTTGAGTGCCGCTTCGTAGTCTGCAATTGCGCCGGCATGGTCATTGATGCTGAGTTTGGCATCGCCGCGCACTCGATGAGCGCGCCATTCTTGTGGCTTTTGCTTGAGCAATTCGTCAAATAACTTGATCGCTAGCCGAGGTCGTTTGTCGGCTTGGTAGAGTGAGCCAAGTTGAATGATCCAAGAAATATTGGTAGGATCAAATCGAATCAACATTTCCATATCGACGATGGCATCGGCAAATCGGCCTTCTTGTGAAGCGACGAGGCTGCGCATCGCCACACCGTCGACTGCGTCGGGCGCAATCGCCAGGGCATCGCTGACATCGCGGCTAGCCTTCTCAACTTCACCTTTGCTAAAATAAAGTCGGCTGCGCAAGAGCATCGATTCGGCATCTTTGGGATCAAGTTCGATGGCCTTGTTCACATCCGCTAAGGCTTCGTCCACTTTTTCTTGAACAATGTAGGCTCGGGCTCGAGCACGGTAGATGGGTCCGTTTTTAGGCGTTTTCTCAATACGGGCTGTCAAGAGTTTTACGGCTTCATCAAATTTCTTCAATTGGAACAATGCAGTAATAGCGGCTTCAAGCGCGAACATGTTATCTGGATCTTTCTCCAGTAATTTCCCGGCATCGGCAACCGCTTCTTCCAATTTACCGTTGGTCAAGAGCACAGCCACTCGGGCTTGCCAAGCGTCGGAGTTGGTTGAATCCGCCTCGATGGCTTTTTGAAGGTCCGCGAGTTTTTCATTGGTGTTTTCTTGCAAGCCCGCGCGAAGTATGTACGCAGTGGCTTGGTCGACGGGCTTGTCCTTCAGCAGCTCAATCGCTTTGGTAATTGTCTTGAGTGCGTTCTCACGGCTACCGCCGGGAAGGGCTTCCAGCCGGGTCTTGAGTAGCAGCGCTTCGACTAACTTGGGGTTGGCACTCAAGGCCTTGTCGAGATCGGACATCGTTTCATCGCGCAATCTGCGTACCGCACCAGGATTGTTGGCGACGCGAGGCAATTGCTGAACCATCATCTGAGCGCGTTGAAGCGCCGCAGCGGCAAGCACTTGATCGGCTAACGCTTTATTACCTTCATCGAGTCCGGCTTTGATGGCTTCTTCACAAAGTCGAATCACCTTCTTCAACTCGTCAGGGGTTTTGGCGTCAATTTTTAGACCCGCTGCTTCGTCCAGCTTGTCTTGGCCTTCGTTCTGCGCCCATACCTGGGCAGGCAGCGCAAGCAACGCGACCAGCAACGCGATTTGTGACAGTTTCAACATACATTCTCTCCGTAAGAAATTTTGTAATGCGATTTTATGTTCGGGTGTAAGTGTAGGTAATTAAAAGTTGCACCGTGGAGCGGATTCATAAATGCAATCTACGTCCATCCTAACGAAAACTCCGCCGAAAAACCAAGTGTAATTCGGGCATTTGGCGACATTGGATGTCCAGCGCTCGTTCGGGCAGCGTGAATGGGTTAAACGGTTTTCGAATGAAAGAACTCCAAATGGGCCGCCAATAGTTTTTTGACCGAGGAATCTCGCGGTTGTTGCAATTCCGTAAACGAAATCTGCAGTTGTTCCGCAGTCTGGCCGCGCGTGGTGATCTGAACCGGTACCGGCAGCGAGACTTTCAAGTTGCCAGGGAGGAACCCTGGCGGACCGGTGAGCACCGCAATGAGCGCTTCCGGACGTTTGGTATGCAAGGTGATCCATGGTTCTTCTTGTCCAGGCAGAAAGTAGCGAGCGTGCGTTTGTTCGTCCCACCGCCAACGACCTTCGCCTGAAGTTTGGTGCACGGACTGGATAAAGACACTGAGCGTTTCGGCGGGCCAGACGATCGCGCGACCAGGGGGGAATCCTTTTCGCAGCGAATGCCAGCGTTGCTTAAGCACTTTCCACGGCATGTGCTTTTCCGGGTCTGTCGACTCTTCGGCTAGCGATTCGTTCGCAGTCTTGCCAAGAAACACATTCATGGCGTCGCCGAACCACTTCCAGAACTTGGGCGTATCGATTTCGGCGAGGGTATGCGGCCGCAACTCCAGCTCCATCCACGCGCCGGCCGCTCGCGCTCGCACTCGAGGTTCATTGCCGTACTGCTCGATCTCTTCCATTTGATTGAGCGTCGGCATGCTCGCGACGCTCTCGAGTTGATTCTTGGTGAACGCACGGCGCGGGACGCGGATCTTGAGTTTCAATAGCCAGGTCTCAGCGGTTATCGCGTGCATGAACCAGCCTTTGCTTTTCACCGGGCCGCTGACTTCGACGATACTGCGGTTTTCCCAGTTGATCGGTGAAAAGCCGCCATCGCCTTCGATCGCATCGGCAATTTTGACAAGGAGCTCACGGTCCCAGCGAATCGGTTCACCTTTGCGGTCGACACTATCGCGAGTGTGCCAGCGCCGGCCGTCGGCTTGCCAGGGCAAGAGCGTATCGCGGCCGATTTGTTCAAGTTCGAGGTCGCCGGCTTGCTTGCGAGCCAGTTCACTGGCGTCCCACGCTTCGCGATCTTCGTACTTGGCGGTTTCGAGCATGGGAATGAGCGCTTCTCCCGTGTAACTGCGCAAAAGTTGCGGAGCAGGCACGGCGGTCTTGGCGGCGCGAGTTTTTTTGCGAGACTTGGTCGTGCTGACGCTGGCAGCGTCAGCCTCGGGAGTTGTGGCGGAACCAGCGCCGGAGTCCATAGGCTTGGCCAGCTTGGCATGTTCGACCAAATCTTCGGGCGTGCCAGCAAAGACAACGCGGCCACCTTCCCAACCAGCTTCAGGGCCGATGTCGATTACCCAATCGGCCGCTTTGATCACATCCAAATTGTGTTCGATCAGAAGTACCGTGTTGCCCAGGTCAACCAACCGTTGAACCACTTCAAGCAACTTCACAATGTCCGCAAAATGCAAACCCGTTGTCGGCTCATCGAGCAGGTACAACGTTTTGCCAGTATCGGGGCGCGCAAGTTCTGCGGCCAGCTTCACACGCTGAGCTTCACCGCCGGATAGTGTCGGCGCCGATTGACCAAGCGAAATATAGTCCAATCCCACATCCGACAAGGTTTGCAGGATGCGACGGATCTTGGGGATATTATTGAACACATCGACCGCTTGGCCGATTTGCATTTCTAGAATGTCGTGAATCGAAAATCCGTGATATTCGACTGCCAATGTGTCTTCTGTAAATCGTTTTCCGTGACAGCTATCGCACTCGACCCAGACGTCAGGCAAGAAGTGCATCTCGATGCGGATCTGCCCGTTACCTTCGCATTTCTCGCAACGACCTCCGGGAACGTTGAAGGAGAACTGCCGTTGCGTGTAACCGGCCGCGCGCGCATCCGGCAATTGCGAATACAATTGGCGAATCAGATCGAACACGCCAGTGTACGTGGCTGGCGTCGAACTGGGATTCGATCCGAGCGGGCTTTGATCGACGCGAATGACTTTGTCGATCAAGTTCACACCGGACAGTGATTCAAACGCACCCTTATTGGGTTGCTTGGCGAGGACCTTGTGTAACGCAGGAAAGAGCACTTCATGCACTAGCGTGCTCTTGCCGCTGCCGCTGGGGCCGGTAATCACGTTCAGTCGACCTAGCGGTATGTCCAAATCGATATTGCGCAAGTTGTTCGCCTTGGCACCACGCAGTTCGAGGTTTCCCCTATGCATCGTGCGGCGCACCCGAGGAACCGGAATCGTTTGCTTGTTGCTCAAATAAGGTCCAGTGACACTGCCCGACATGCGCGACAACTGCTTAGGAGTTCCTTGACCAACCAAATTGCCACCGTTGCGTCCCGAGCCCGGACCAAAGTCGCAAACTTGGTCGCTGCCTTCAATGACATCGCGATCATGCTCAACCACAATGAGTGTGTTGCCAATATCGCGCAACTTTTTCAAGGCGCGTACCAGCCGCGCGTTGTCGCGTGGGTGCAAGCCGATCGTCGGTTCGTCGAGCACGTACAATACACCACATAAACCGCTACCTAGTTGACTGGACAGTCGAATACGTTGTGACTCTCCGCCGCTCAGCGTGTTCGCCGGTCGCGACAACGAGAGGTACTCGAGCCCTACGTCGAGCAAGAACTCAGTCCGAGCCATTAACTCACGCAGCAATTCGCCAGCGATCTGCTGTTCACGCTCGTCGAGTTTCCATCCCTTCAATTGCTGCTGCAACCAAGAGAGCGTGCCATGCGTTAGTTCACCGATCGACAGTCCTCGAAACTTGGCCGAGGCCGCGTCGCGATTCAATCGTGAACCATCACAGGCTGCACACGCCACTTCCGCAACAAAAGGTGCGAGTTTCTGACGCAGTTGTGGACTCAGACGCGTTGCCTGCTCAAGGGTCGGGAACAATCCCTTCCATTGAAACTCAAACTCGATGCCCTTCGCATTTTTCGCGCGGAACCAGCGATCATCGGTACCGTACAGCAACACGCGGCGTTGGCCCGCAGTCAATTTCTCCACCGGCACATCCGCGGGCATGCTAGTCGCCTTGCAGATCGAGTGCAACATCACGGGCCCGAGTTCGCTATCGATCGGCCACATGCGGATCGCCCCTTCGTTCAGGCTGATGCCTGGATCGATCAACAGCGCGGGGCTGGTCCCGGTCTGCGTGCCAATTCCTTCGCAATCGGGGCACCAGCCGAGCGGCGAGTTGAAGGAGAAACTGTGAGGCGTCAACGTTTGCATGCTGTAGCCGCATTTGCGGCACGCCAGCAATTGACTATGTCTGACAACTTTCCAGCGCGTTTCGTCTTCGTCGCTATCGGGTTCGATGGCCAGCATCACGCCAGTGCCCAACGACAAGGCGAGCTCAACGCTGTCGGCGATACGACTGCGATTGGCTTCTGAAATGGTCACTCGATCCACGACCGCTTCGATGTCATAACTGGCCGTTGATGACAATCGAGGCACTTCGTCGAGCGTGTACATCTTGCCGTTAACGCGCACCCGCACGAGCCCGGATGTTCGCAAGTCTTGCCAAAGGTTTTCCGGATCGATCGTCGGTTGCCAATGCAACGGTGCAGCCAGCACCAAGCGTGCCCCTTCAGGGAAGTCGAGCAAATGGTTGGTGATGTCATCAGCGGTCTGAGTTGAGACAGGATTGTCGCATTCAGGACAATGCGGAGTTGCCAAGCGAGCCATCAGTACTCGCAAGTAATCGTAGATCTCGGTAACCGTACCCACGGTGCTACGCGGATTGTGCGCAACGGTCTTCTGTTCAATGGCGATGGCTGGGGCAAGCCCTTCGATGCGATCCACTCGCGGTTTGGGCATCTGGCCAACGAACTGCCTCGCGTAGGACGAAAGGCTTTCAACGTAACGACGTTGCCCTTCAGCATAAATGGTATCCATCGCTAGCGAACTCTTGCCGCTACCGCTGGGGCCGCAGAATACCGATAGCGTGTTGTGAGCCAATTCGAGCGAGACATCTTTGAGATTGTGTTCCGAAGCGCTTTGCACTCGCAATTTGGCTGGCGCTGGAACACTTTTGGGTTTGGCTTTTTTCTTCTTGCCCGCCTCTTCCGGCAAAATCGGCTTGGTGGCCAAGTGCTTGGCGAGCGAGTTGCCGGTGTGCGAAGCGTCGCAATGAACGATGCCTTCAGGCGGACCTACATAAACCAACTCACCACCCTCCGCGCCGCCTTCGGGACCGATGTCGATCAACCAGTCGGCAGCTTTGATGATGTCCAAGTTGTGTTCGATGACCAGCACCGTATTACCGCGATCGACTAAGTCTTGAAGCACTTTCAAGAGCAAGCGAATGTCGTGGAAGTGCAAGCCCGTGGTGGGTTCGTCGAGCAGATAAAGGGTTCGGCCAGTATCGCGCCGCGCGAGTTCCTTGGCGAGTTTGACTCGCTGGGCTTCGCCGCCGGAAAGCGTTGGCGAAGGTTGCCCGAGTTTGATGTAATCCAATCCGACGTCATGCAATGTTTGCAGTTTTTCAGCGATCCGTGGGACGTTTTGGAATAACGTCAGCGCTTGTTGAATATCCATATCCAACACGTCAGCGATCGATTGATCTTTAAATTTGACCTGCAGCGTTTCGTGATTGAAGCGTTTGCCATTGCAGACCGGACAACTGACCCACAAGTCCGCCAAGAAATCCATTTCGAGGCGATTGGAACCATTGCCCTCGCAGGCCTCGCAGCGCCCACCGGAAACGTTGAAACTAAATCGCCCGGGTGAGTAACCGCGACGTTTGGCTTCCGACAAATCGGTATAGAGATTGCGAATCTCATCAAAGACTTTGACATAGGTCGCCGGATTGCTGCGCGGGGTGCGACCGATGGGCGACTGGTCGATGGCGATAACTTTATCGAGATGTTCGATGCCGGTTAGCTCACGATGTTCGCCCGGCACATCTTCGGCCGCGTGTAGTTGACGGCGCAGAACGGGAACGATCACATCATTGACTAGCGAACTTTTGCCCGAACCGCTGACGCCCGTTACGCACACTAAACTACCTAGCGGAATTTTAACATCGATGTTCTTTAGGTTGTTATGTGTGGCGCCCTTGACTTCGATGAACTGACCATTGCCTGGTCGGCGCACTTCGGGGACCGGGATCGTTTGTTTTCCTGAAAGAAACTGGCCCGTCAAACTGCGTTCGTTGCCAGCCAATTCTTCGAGCGAACCACAGCCGACAATCTCGCCACCGCGGACACCTGGTCCGGGCCCGAAGTCGAGTATCAAATCAGCCGCCCGCATCGTGTCTTCATCGTGTTCGACTACTAATAACGAGTTGCCTTGATCGCGTAAGTGCTTCAGCGACTCGATCAAGCGGTCATTATCGCGGGGATGCAAGCCGATCGAAGGTTCATCGAGCACATACAGCACGCCCACCAAACCCGAACCGATTTGACTAGCCAGCCGAATGCGCTGTGCCTCGCCACCGGAGAGCGAAGGAGCCGATCGATTGAGGCTCAAGTAATCGAGGCCCACGTCGAGCAGAAACTGCAAACGGCTGGTGATTTCCCGGACCGCTTCGGCAGCAATTTTTTGTTCTATCTCGCCAAATTTTAGGGACTGCAGAATCTCCAAACACTTGTCGATGGACAGCTGGCAGAGATCGGGCAGATTCCACCATTCTTCTTTGGTCTTGGTCTTTGAAACGCTGCTCACGCTGCACAGCTTCAACTGCCGCGCTTGGCGATTCAATCGCGTTCCTTTGCAAGCGACGCAGTGACGCTTTTCCATATATTTTTCAAAGCGATTGCGGGCTGTTGAGCTCTTGGCGTTACGATACTGCTCGAGCAACTGAGCGATGACGCCCTCGAAGATACCGCCATATTTCATGGGTTTGCTGCCGCCGCGCCACGTGAACGTAATGTGGCGGTCGCCGGTTCCGTGCAGCCATTCGTTTTGGACTTCGGGCGGCAACTCGCGCCACGGCGCAGTGATGCTCTCGCTCGATTCCATGTTGTATTGCTTCTCGATCGATTCCGCGACGCTCAGGTATTGGTGACGATGCCAACGACTGAGGTCATTCCACGGACCGAGCAATTCGATCGCGCCGCGACGCATGGATTTGGAAGTGTCCGGAATAATCAACGATGGCGAGAACGTAAATTGTTTGCCAAGTCCTTCGCAAACGGGGCACATGCCAACTGGACTGTTGAAGCTGAGTAATTGTGGCGATGGCGGTGAACTCGATGCGCCACACTGCGGACATGCGTACTCGCTGGACATGACCAGATCGTTGCTCGTGCGCGCAGCGCGACGCTTTACGGCCGAACGCGGATTGGATTCGGGCGGCGCTTCTTCGGTTTCTCCATCGGCATCGAGTTCAGGGTTTTCAAGAGTCTGGCGGTCTGTTTTCTTGGATTCGGTTGGGGGTTCTTGCCAAGGGATGACAATCAGCGTATTCATTCCCAGTCGCAACGATTCGTTGACGGCATCTGTAACGGCAACGCGCGGGCTGCTTTGGATATTCAGCTTGGCGACTACGACTTCGATATCATGCTTCTGATTGCG
>JAYVHC010000910.1:0-2665 GCA_043771575.1 Planctomycetia bacterium | reverse complement strand
CCCTCGCCGGACTTGATGGTGGCGATCAAAAGGGCAGACACCCATTTCTGACTGGGCTACTTCGATTCTGCGGTAGGACCATGGGCTGGCTATACAATTTTGAGGGGCTATATCGATTCCGCAACAAAATGAAGCCATTGGCATGGGAGCCCGTTTACTTAGTTACCAACGGGCCAGTAACCTTCCTGACTATTCGCGCCGTACTAATGGCATTTGCGGAAGGTTGGGTCCCGCGGTTTGCCATTCGTGTGCTGGGACGCTGGGCACATCAATGGTACCGCCGGCACGTCCACGTCATGGTGAACACGACAGAATCAAAACGGAAGAAATTGATCGTGATCCCAATTGTTTTTCTGGCGACAATTTGTGTTAGTGCTACAACGCTTGCTGTGACGGGAAGTTATCAAGGTTGGCTACCATGGTGGGCTGCGACGACGCTTGGACTAGTTGGTGGTTTTGCTGGATTCACTCCCATTCACGAAGCTGTACACGGCAATGTGTCTCGATTGAGATTATTTAACGCGACAACGGGACACATTTGCTCCCTGCTGTTGACGGGGGCTTTTCGACCTTACTGCTATCTCCATCGCGAGCATCACCTCCACACGAACTTGCCGAACGATGATCCTGACTATTGGTGTGGGGAAGGGCCGAGCTGGGCACTTCCGATACGGTGGCTAACTCAGGACATTGGCTACCTGAAATTCTATTTACGTAGGTGGAGCACGCGCCCGGTTCTGGAACGAACTGATTTGTTGTTTTGCAGTATTCTCTACGTCCTCCTTGCGCTCGGCACGTTGCTCTTCAACCCGCAGCTGTGTTACGCGCTGTTTGTTGGGTGGTTCGTTCCTGCTCGTTTGGCTTTGACAGCTTTGGCCGCAACGTTTTCTTGGTTGCCTCACCAGCCACACTCGGCTACCGACCCTTATCACGCAACTACGGTACGCAGTTCGCCATGGCTGACATGGGTTTTACTGGGACAGAATTTTCATCTGGTCCATCACCTTGACCCGAGCATTCCGTTTTATAAGCTAGAGAGAAAATGGAGGGAGAATCACGACGAGTTTCGTAGTCGAGGGGCAGTCGACAAGAGTAGAATACCAATCGACGGCTAGTGATTGAAAGTAGTTGCGACTTTCCCTTATCCGCTGCATTCGTCCGCCGTGAACTTTCTACTGGAACTTGAGCCGATATATCCACTTGAACCCGTGTAATGGCCGCAAGCCACTAAGCGAAACACCAGAGGCATTTCCGTACAGCATTTTCAGAGGCTAAGCTCGCAAAAGTAAGCGACTAGATTGGGTTGCCTAGGATGAACACCATCGGTATTGCACCGACGGCGTGTCCGACGTGCGAACCCCGTTTCAGTGGATTCGATTTTTGAAGCGACAGCGTCGCAGTACGCCGTCAATGCAGATGAATACGTGGGATTTCGGAGCGGAGTTGCCGGTCGCGATATGGCCGCCTATCCTTGTCGTCGATAACCCTCTGCGACATTGCGGGAATTGTCCGATCGATTTGGATTGAGTCATCCCGACAGCGCCGAAGACTTGGTAGGGCGAGGTGTGACCCTTCCCATAGTCCAGTAGACAACGTCCACTTGCTAGGACGGCAGGTGTCCACTTCGAAGCAAGCTTACGACAATCGAAGGCGCCAAATAAAAGTTAACGCTGATGTAACATTCTACGTTCTTGCACTCATAATATTAGACAATGGCAACATGAAATACGTAATTCGATTGCTTGTAATTCTATTGTTTCTTGCCGGATGCATCCAGCTCATATACTATTCGACTGAAAACAAGCGACTGGCTGCTGATGTAAGTCAATTGGAAGCGGAACTGGGTAAGATGTCCATTAAGGATCCCGACCGAGTCCATATCGTGGAAGTTGCAGTGCCTGAGGTTCCGCTCGAAGTTGTGCCCCATATCAAAGGAGTCTGGCAATTCAGATGCTATCTGCCGCCTGGCTACGATTTCATGAACATGAGTGGAGGCGGCCGAGTTACTGAAGAAGGGCTCTATCTAAGTGGTGGATTCTCTTCCAGTTGGGGCTCGCCTCAGCCAACTGCAATTCACGGCTTGATGACGGTGAGCTTTCAGGAAAGAGACAACCGTCTGCAGGCGTTTTACTCGTTCAGAGGGTCGAGTGGGACTACTTCATGGACCGGGTTCAATGCTGACCGGCTTAGTGCAATAGCCGTTCGGAAATTGGTCAGCAGCAAACAGGGAGCGCGTTCCTTTGACCGAGATACGATTCTTCCATTGTTGAAGTTATACGATCCAAGTACTGCGGAGGACAACGAAGTTGCGGGCAAGGCTCTCGTAACTTACAAAGGTGGACAGATCATACTTTGTCCGAAATCCCGCGAGACGTACTTGGAGCAACTACGCATGGGCGAAACGCCACGTGATTTTGAGCCAGAGTGGGTAGCGACGGCGGTGGTCGATGAATGAATCAACACCACGTCGTTCGCCGCGATCAAGATTCGCGTTGCGGCATCTGCTGATGTTGACAACGCTGATCGCGGTTAGTATAGCCGTCGGCATGGCATATCGCTTGAACCGCTCGTTGACTCAGCAGCGCAACGAACTGCTTTCTTTTTCCAGTCGCTTGCCGATTCACAACGAAGATGAATTGATCTCGGTCGCAATGCCCGCTGTCGC
>JAYVHC010000909.1:0-8997 GCA_043771575.1 Planctomycetia bacterium | reverse complement strand
GTCGGGCTCGCTGAACCAAGCCGTTCGCACTATCTGGAGAAAAACAATGAAGTCGTTAACTGGAGCCGTGGTTGGCACTATCGTCTTGACTTTGACATTAGCGATGGTTGCATATTCCCAAGATCGAAAACCAGATTCCAACAGCAAACCATTCGCCGATGGTTCAATTGTGTCGATCGCGATATCGGGCACGGTAAACGCCGGGCTTTATCTTGAGGATCCTGAAATAAAGAGGATTGGTGAGACCTGGTTTCTTGTTGGTAAGGTTGCTGATCTGCCCGGCTTCCCGGCTGCTCCAAAAACACTTACGAGTTGGGTTTCAATGAGCTCGATCACCATGGTTCACGAGTACAAAGACGCTGACGAGCTTCGAAAAGCATTCCCGATCCAAACTCAACCAGCATCATAGACAAGTGCGTACTAAGCGGGCGTGCAGCCAACCGGGGACAGAACTATGCCGTGAGAGTTTCATCGCTTGTTGCCACAGCAGTATAAAGACCGCTTGGGCAGCGTCGTCGGCTACGTTGAGTAGCTGGATCGTAGTGTGTATGAACAGTTACTCGAAGCCTCAACTTAAGACCTAATATGTCCTACAAACTGCGCGCAAGTGTATCGGTACTGGTAAGCCTGTTTCTTTTTGCGGATGCCATGAGACCCCTCCATGCTCGAGGGTTGATTGAACTAAGTCAGGCGACGATTATCGTTCGGGATGGTCAGTTACCGGCAGCGGAGCAAGTCGCTCAAGCGATCTTATCCGAAGAGGTTCGTAAGCGATCAGGCTGTGCATGGTCAATCAGCACTAAGCCCGAAAGTTCTTCGGGGGCAAGAATCTTCCTGGCGTCCAAGGTCAACTTGCCCGCGTGGAAGTCGCTCATTCCTGAGACTCTGCTGCGTGAACCAGCTTTGAATAAAGCCGAGGGGTTCTGCGTGCACGTGCAAGTTTCGACCGGGGCCGCGCCGCAGGTGTGGATCATCGGCAACGATCCGCGCGGCGTGATGTTCGGCGTGGGTCAACTGCTTCGCCAGATGGAACTTTTGATCGGCAAGGCAACCATCGCGGGCGATTACCACACTGCCACTGCGCCTGACAAACCGATTCGCGGGCATCAGATCGGCTATCGGCCGCGGGCTAATAGTTGGGACGCCTGGACCATCGAGCAGTTTGATCAGTACTTTCGCGACATGGTCGTGTTCGGTGCTAACTGCATGGAAAATATTCCGTTTCAAGATGAAGATCCCCAGCCGCTGATGAAATACTCTCGCGAGCGCATGAATGTCGAGTTTGCGAAATTGTGTATCAAGTATGACTTGGATCACTGGCTGTGGGTGCCTGTCGAGTTCTCCGTTGCCGAGGATGCGCGAAAGGCTGATGAGTTTCTTGAACAACAGGCGAGATTTTACTCAGTCTGTCCGCGATTAGACGCAATTTTCGTACCTGGTGGTGACCCAGGAAACAACTCCAGTGCCACCTTGCTGCCCTACTTGGAGAAGATGGCGGCTATCGTTCAAGAACATCATCCCAAGGCAAAAGTTTGGGTATCTTTACAGGGCTTCAAGGGACAAGATATCGAGGATTTTTACGATTACATTGCCAAGCACGATCCGCAATGGTTTGGCGGCGTAGTGATGGGACCAAGCAGTCCACCTATGGAAGCCACCCGGCAGCGGTTGCCGAGTCGCTACCCAATACGCTGGTATCCTGACATCACTCACATCGTGCGTTGCCAGTATCCCATTCCATGGCTTGATCCAACTTGGGGTTTGACGGTCGGTCGCGAGGGCGTGAATCCGCGGCCGCAAGATTATGCAGCCATTTATCAGAATGACTATCGCTTGACCGATGGTTTCTTGTCTTATACCGATGGCATTCACGATGACTTCAACAAGAACCTCTGGACAGCCATGGCCTGGGACCCGCGTCGCTCAATTCGAGTGGTGACTGGCGAATATGCGCGCTATTTCTTTCGATCTGACCTGAGCGAAGTTGGCACTGCGGCAATTTTTGGCCTCGAAGATAATTTGCGCGGTCCCGCTGAAACGAGTGGCTCAGTACAAGGCACGCTAGCGCTGTGGCAAAAAATGGAATCGCTACTGCCCGAGAGCCAGCGGAATTGGAGATACAACATGCATCTGTTTCGAGCCTACTTTGACGCCTACACACAGGCTCGACTGATCTATGAAAACAAACTGGAAGCCAACGCGCTTCAGTGGCTTAAGCAAGCTGGACAACTGGGTGTCGAGCCGGCGATTTCTGCGGCACAGGAAGTCTTGAATCAAGCCCAGTCTGCTCCCACTCAAGCCGATTTATTGCGCAAGGTTGAGCATTTAGCCGAGCGACTATTTGAGTCCATTGGGTATCAGACGAGCGTTCCGAAATATGGTGCCAGCGGTTATGAACGCGGCTGCATGCTGGATTACATCAACTATCCACTCAACAATCGCTGGTGGCTTGAAGATCAACTCGCACTCGTTCGTCAGTTGCCAAACCGAAGTCAGCAACTGGAAAAGCTGCAGCGGATAGTTGATTGGGAGAATCCAGGCCCGAGCGGATACTATGAGGCAGTGGGGCACGTTGGCAAGTCATTGCATATGATCAAGTTGCAAAACGCTGGCGATTCGATGCGACACTACTACGATCTACCGATGCCGACCCAGCGTAACATTGGCCCCGAACGAAACAAACTGCGAATTTCGTTTCACGTATACCACGATGACCTCCCGTCGCTTAAATACAACGCGCTTGATCCCCATGCCAATTACACAGTCAAATTGTTCGCTCAGAGAGAATCACCGCTTAAAATTGACGGGCAACTAGCCAAGAAGATTCGTACAGGAGAGCAATTTGACCAAGTCGTAGAACAAGAATTCGAAGTGCCTTCTAGCGCGCTTGAGGATGGCAAGATCGAGCTAACCTGGGCGCCACTCGATGAAAAACATCTCAACTGGCGCCAGCGCCACTACGTCACCGATATTTGGGTAATTAGGCAGGATCGTTGACTTTCTGACTAACAACGATTCTGAAACAGACTAGTGAACTCTCATCATGGCGTTGCAAGTTCGTACCGGGTCAAACCATTTCAACGTACTCGAGGGCAAACAATCAGCCAGGCAATTCCTAAAAACAACTACTCAAATTGATCGATAAAGTACGTTTTCTCGCCTTAATTTCCCATACCCTCAAAATGAATTCTCGTGAAAAGTCCAAAATTCTCGCATTTGGGCGTTGAATTGGATTTGGCGACTTCTTTATAACTGGCACAATCACGCCACCTTGCCCAAAACCCCGAAGCGGAAAAGTTCGACTTTTCGCGTTTCGAACGAAGGCACCCAGGATCTGAGGAGGGGGGCGGATGTCGCCAGGTTTTTCTGCGGTTTCCCGCGTCGTCGTGGTCGCAAGCGATGGATTTGGACCTAACACTTTTGAGGTATAGCAGATGAAACGAAAAACTCAAACCACCGGCGAATTCGCGACAAGACCGACTATTCGCAGACGCGCCTTGCGACAACGCTTGCGAGGAGTCGAGTCGCTTGAGCCGCGATTGCTGATGGCGGTGAGCGTTGGCGACTATGTTTGGAACGACCTAGACTTCGACGGCATTCAAAACGAAGCCGCGAGCGAAGGCGTTAACGACGTTGTGGTGAGTCTGTTTACAAGCGCTGGGACTCAAGTGGGTGTATCGACCCAAACAGCCAATGACTCCCTTGGAAACCCAGGTTATTACTCTTTCAACGACGTCGCCGCCGGTGACTATTACGTTTTGTTTGTAGCTCCTACGGGAAGAGCATTTACCACACCTCTGCAAGGCGGAAATACGAATACTGACAGCAATGCTGATAAGGATGGCAAGTCAAGCCCTTTCACGCTGGCGGCGGGCGAAATGAATGTGTCGATTGATGCTGGATTGGTTGCCACTGCCAGCGTTGGGACTTTCGTTTGGTGGGACGAAAATGCCGACGGCCTGCAAGTTGACTTGGAGGGGGGAATTGAGGGAGCGACTGTAAGGCTACTACAAAATGGCAGCCAGATTGCAATGCAAACCACGGATGAGTTTGGTCAGTATTTTTTCGAAAACCTGGCGCCTGGAACCTATGCAATCCAATTCGACCGCCCCGTGGATTTTGAGATTTCCAGCCCGCCTGATGTGCCGAGCAATGTACCTGGGCGTAATGACAAGGATGACAGTGACGGACTGGGTACAACGTTAATCACAGCCGACTTTACACTGGCTCCAGGCCAAGTTAACCGCGATATCGATCAAGGATTCTACAAGCCTGGAAAAATAGGCAATTACATTTGGCGCGATGTAAACAACAATGGCGTGCAAGATGAAACGGCCGACTTCGGCATCAATGGGATCACGGTTACACTTTTTACCGGCTCTGGGTCGCAGATCGGCAGTCCAGTCGTCACCGCGAACGATGGATCTGGAAACCCGGGCTTCTACCAATTCGATGGCCTCAATGCGGGGCAGTATTACGTCAGGTTTACAGTACCTACCGGCCAAGTATTTACTACTCCAGCGGTTGGTGACCCTACGAAAGACAGCAACGTAGGCCCGTCAGGTCAGACAGGAATCTTCAACCTCCAGTCGGGAATTGAAGACCTGTCGATCGACGCTGGCCTGCGCCCTATCGATCTTTCACTTACCTCCTTCGTGACAGATCCAACGCCGCCAATCAACTCAACCGTCACTTACTCGCTGACCGTGAACAACCCGATCGGATTTAGCTCTGCGTCGGGAGTTACGGTTTCGGATGTCTTGCCTCCCGGACTTACCTATGTCTCCGACAATGCTGGTGGAGCCTACAATTCTGCAACAAGGTCCTGGACGGTGGGTACTATTGCGCAGGGAGATTCCGTCCTTCTGCAAGTTGTCGCCACAATTACCTCAGGCGGCACCAAGATAAACGTTGCTCAAGTCCAGACTGCGGACCAACCGGACTTTGACTCGATTCCCGGCAACGCGCCTGGTATTCATGAAGATGATGACGTTACCACCAGTCTTACTCCGTCAGCCAATATGGGTGACTATGTTTGGCGTGATGTTAATAATGACGGAATTCAGAATGAAGCTGCAGAGTACGGTATCAATGGAGTCAAGGTAACTCTCTACAACAGCACCGGTACCCAAGTCGGAATACCTGTGTTCACCGACAACGACTTTGGTGGAAACCCAGGTTACTACTTTTTCAGCGATATTAATCCAGGCAGTTACTACGTCGAGGTAACTCCGCCAACAGGTCAAGTATTTACTACCCAGTTTGCTGGACTGCCGGGCACGCCAAATACAGATAGCAATGTGGATAGCGCTGGCAGGTCAAACCCATTTGCGGTCGCTTCTGGCGTCGACAACCTGTCCATTGATGCAGGCTTACGGCCGATTGATCTTTCGCTCACCGGGACCGTCAGCAACAGCGCCCCAGCAGTGGGTGATATTGTCACCTTTACGTTGACAGTCAACAACGCCATCGGCTTCAGTACCGCTACCGGTGTGACGGTCAACGAGGCTTTACCAGCTGGCCTGACTTTCATAAATGCAACAGCTAGCCAAGGTACTTTCGCAGCCAACGTCTGGACCATTGGTACCCTGACTGCCGGACAGACTGTAACGCTGACCATTGTGGCCATGGTCGCCAACGGCGGCACGAAGACCAACTACGCCGAAGTCTCAGCAGCCGGTCAAGTGGACATCGATTCGACACCTAACAACAACTCGACCACCGAAGACGACGACGACCAAGTCAGCTTGACGCCAGTCGCGACCCAGGGCGATCTGTCGATTACGAAGACAGATGGTTTGGCATGTGTGGTGGCGGGATCGTCGTTGACGTACACGATTATTGTCAGCAACAGTGGTCCGGCCATAGCTACGGGTGCCGTCGTTATTGATACCTTCCCAACTTTGCTGACCAATGTGAGTTACACCAGCCTGTTGACCGGTACCGGGAGTCAATCGGCACCGAGCGGAACCAACGTGTCGGCCGTATTGGATACGGTAACGTTGGGCTCAGGCAGCAGCATCAAGTATCTGGTTACGGGTACAGTGCCCGCCAATACGGGAGCCAGCAAGCTCTCGGACTTCACTAGCCTGGGTGCCAACAACACTACGTTGGCGCAAAATGTTACCGTCAACGGAGTCCGGGCGGATGCGTTCTATCTAAGCGGCGCATCCTATTTGACGACCAACACGACCCTTTATCTGCGCAACGAGCCGAATGATAATGGACTTGGGGTTGTATCGAATGGCGAGAATGCTGCGTTGGGAGGCGATGTCAACGAACTGAGCCATCAAGCCAATTTGGAAGTGATTCGGTTGACGAAAGCCACCAGCGACAAATGGACTTCGCTGTGGGTCTCCTCATTGGACAGTGGTGGTTCAAACAGCATGGAAATGGGGACCATGTATTGGTCCAATTCCGCCACTCCTGACCTGAGCACATTGGGCGCAAGTAGCTTCACATTCAAGTACAGCGATTTTGGCACCCGCGGCGAAGGCAATGTATTGTCACTGAATCCCACCAATTTTGATGCGACGGCGAACTATCTATTCTTCCGTGCTGGGCCGAATGCAGCTGGCACCAACAATGACTATTTGGTTTGGAAGGCAACCACCGTTGCCAACAGTCTGGTGAATACGGCGACTGTGACTTCTCCCAATGGATTTACAGACACCAACAGCGCCAACAATTCAGCCACGGATACCGATTGTATTCCACAACAATTACCTGGCATCGACATAGAGAAGACGACGACCGGTACACCTAACGCAAACCCAGTCACGCCTGACTACGACAATGAAGATTCAGCTAACGGTGTTGGGGTTCCGATTCTCACACCCGGTTCGGCAGTCACTTGGACTTACAAAGTCACCAATAGCGGCAACGTGAACTTCGCTACGAGCGAAATTGTGGTGGTCGACGACAATGGGACGCCTACTTTTGCTGGCGATGACATGAGCATCAGCAATGGCAAAATCACCTTCAGCAGCGTAGCAGTCGGCGATGCTGACAACATTCTCGAACCGGGTGAAATGTGGTTGTATAATGCGACTGGGGCCGTGCAGTCGGTGCTTGTGCCTACCTCGGGCGCGTCGACGACGTTTGAATTCCAAAGTAGCACCGCTACGAGCGGAACACCGGGGAACATTCGGACCTTTAATGCTGGGCCGGTAGCGGTAAAAGCCAGCGCGTTTAGCCGAGATAGATCCAACGGTTCTTGGGCTACCGGCTACTTGGGCAGTTACGGCGGCGGACTGGGCGTGACGGACAGCAGTGAAGGCACGGGAGCTAACGATACTCATACGGTCGACAACACGGGCGGACGTGACAACTATGTGCTCTTTGAGTTCTCGCAAAGTGTGATCGTTGATTCGACCTTCCTGGGCTACGTCGTTACGGACAGCGACCTGACTTATTGGATCGGCACCAAGACTGATCCATTCAATAGCCACCTGACGCTCAGCGATGCCTTGCTGACCAGCTTGGGATTCACCGAAGTTGATACGACGACTTTGACCACGACGCGGACGGTAGACATCAACCCAGGTAATCTCTCGGGCAACGTGCTGATCATCGCAGCTGACGTAACCGATACGACGCCGGAAGATTTTTTCAAGATTCAAAACTTGATCATTACGCCATCGGTTCCAGGTGTTTATGAAAACAAAGGGATCGTGACCGTACCGGGTGCCACAGATAACGACTTGAGCCACTACAAGAATCCGTTGCCACCGGGCATTCAGATTGTCAAGGACGTTGTGGGGCAGACCATCGTGGCTCCTAACACGCCCGTAGACTACACCTACTCGGTGACGAACACTGGCGGCATCGCTCTGTCCAATATTGTGGTCGTCGATGATAACGCGACGCCAGACTTCATGGGCGATGACTTCAATCCGACACCGATACTGCAAACCTCAGGTCCGTATCTTGGCAAGAACATTGGCGATTTGGATGGCGACAATTTGCTCGATACCACGGAGATTTGGAAATACAGTGCCAAAGTAATCCCGCCCGTGGTCATGACGGTGACCACGACGACTGGTGCTACGCCCATTAGTTCGGGCGTCTTGAGCTACGTGACGTTGGCCAATGGAGACATTCGCGTCTTCTACCGCCAAGACAACAACTTCAACGATAACACCTACGGTACTGGTTCCGACCTTGGCTGGACATCGCAGGCTAAGACCCACAAGTTCACAGACCTGACTGGCAGCGATAAGGCTGGCTTTTTGGTGAAGTATAGCGACGGCACGACGCTGGCGCAGTTCTATCAGGATTACATCACCCTAGGTGGCACCAACACTGAGGGCTATGCGGCGTTTTCGGGCTACCAATCGTTGGGTTTCAGTGGGGGTGATGGCAGTTTTGTGTCCGGCAATTCGGCTGTGCTTAAGGACTTCGACAGCACGCTCGAAACGGATCTAAATCAAGCGGGTATAGCCAACAATGGTGTAGCCTATGCCGCCATGATTACCAACTCGCCAGTCAATGATTCCAAATGGGATGTCGTCGACGGCTATTCGTTCGTCATCGACAGCTCAGCCTTTACCATCAAAAGCTTCGGCGGCGTGACGATCTTCGATCAGCACAACTCGCCGGCCAAGGTGGGCGCCAGCAACACTTACGTCCCAACCATTGTAGGTGGTGGCTCGGTGAATACTGCTACGGTTACGGGCAACGGCAACGGTACCACCGTCGAAGACGATGACGACGCCACGGTCTCCATTATTGCTGGTCCGCTCGGGTCGATCGGCGATCGGGTCTGGTTCGATGGCAATGCCAACGGCGTGCAGAACTCGGGCGAGTCGGGAATCGTTGGCGTGAAGGTCAATTTGGCGGGCGACTTTGACAAGAACGGCACGATTGACTACACGGCCACGACCACCACGGGCGCGAACGGTATTTATACCTTTACGGGTTTACCTGCGGGCGAATACTTCGTGACCATCGACGCGACCACTGTGCCAGCCAACTACGTCCAAACATACGATCTGG
>JAYVHC010000908.1:0-12499 GCA_043771575.1 Planctomycetia bacterium | reverse complement strand
CTACCTCACTCTACTGAGCATCTTTGTCGCAGTTGCGGATCCGCATTTCGCAGTCGCCCAAAAGCCATTCGGTTCGCGCGCTGCCGAAGTGGCCGATATTGAACTGAGTTTGCAGTTCGGTTTCTCGGGCAAGTGGAAACTAGGGCATGTTTGTCCAGTGCGCGTCGAGATCATCGGCCTCGATTCGCAAACGTCCGAATCGCAGGCGTCTGAGCCGCTGACCGTTGAATTGCAGACGCTCGACGGCGACGGAGTCACGGTCTCCTATGAACGCCAACTGACGGCATCGCAATTCACTCGGTTGGAGACGGGGGCAAACAGCGTTTGGATTCCCATTCGCATTGGTCGCCAGCAAGCCGCGGTAACGCTGCGCGTATTGGGTGCTGCGGATCGGTTGATCGCGGAAAGACGCTTTGAGGCAGATGAGTTTCCCGCCGCCCTCCCATCGACGCAACCTTTCGTTGTCGCGGTCGGATCAACCCAAGGTGTCGAAACGGCCAGTTCCGCGAATCTCGCGGGCACTGCGACGACATTTACTACCGCAACAATCAAAGCTGCCGAAGATTTGCCCGATTCCTCCCTTTGCTTTGCCTCTTGCGATCTGGTGGTACTACCCACGAATGATCTGGGTCTGCTGCAATCGATTCGTCCCGCCCAGTGGCAAGCGCTCGATCGATGGATTCGAGACGGCGGCGCGTGTTTGATCGCGCTTGGTCCCAACTCGCAACAACTGAGCGCACTCAAGGAATTCGCGGCACTGCTTCCTGGCGAAGTGCTTGATTTCGGCAAGGTGACCAACCCCGGTCCGCTCGAATCCAATGTTGTTGGTACCAAAGATCCCATCGAGCCGTTCGAAGTGACACGTCTGTCTGTCGGTTCAGCAACGATCGACCTAATGCTGCAGGATTCACTCAACCGTCGACTCCCTTGGCTGTCCCGGTACGCGCATGGATTCGGTACCATCCAATTGGTTGCCAGTGATTTAGAACAACCTGCATTTGCTCAGTGGCCGGATCGAAAAAAGCTCTGGCGGTTGCTGCTCAGTCGCACCATCGATCTGGGAGTCGCTGAGAAATCGCTTGACGTGCAAGTCGGAAATTCATCTTATTTAGGCTATGACGATCTCGTTGGCCAATTACGCGCTTCGCTCGATGTTTTTCCATCTCTAACGGTGGTGTCTTTCGGACAAGCGGTTGCGATCATTGTGGCGCTTCTGGTCGTCATCGGCCCGTGCGATTACTTCCTTTCGGTTAAGTGGCTAAAACGCCCGGACTTCAGCTGGTACTTTGCAGGTAGTGTGCTCACCCTAAGTAGCCTCGGCCTAATCGCGCTCCACTCCCAATTGCGGCCTGACGAAGTGCGCGTCAACAGTGTTCAAGTCATCGACATTGATGCGGAATCGAAGCAGGCAACCGGCCACTTCTGGAGCCACGTGTACAGCGGCAAGGCTCGGCAAGTGAATCTTGACATCCAATCGACTGCGCCAGATTCAGATGCGTCGCTCGACTGGCAGGGGCTTCCCGGTCGTGGCCTTGGCGGAATCATGTCCCAACTCAACACTGACCTCGGCATGCCTGCTTATGCGATCGAGCGGAACTCCTTCGGCGGCTCTGCATTGCAACAAGTTGGCATTCCCACAGCTGGAACTAAATGCATTTCGGCGGCTTGGCATCAGCACATTGAATTCGAAAATCAAACTTCACTGAAAGAGATTCCGGGAATCGATCAACTGGAAGGCAGTGTAGTCAATCCGCTGACGGTTGACTTGAAAGACTGTATGTTGTTTTACCATCACTGGTATTACAGCATGCCGAGCCGCATTCTGCCGGGTCAAGCGATTCGTGTGTCCTTCGAAACCATTCCCAAAGATCTTCCTCGCCGCCTGAACGGCCGCCGCGTTATTCAAGGTAGTGAACAAGTTACTCCCTGGAATCCGGCCGATTGCAACTCAGTCCCACGTCTGCTCGAAATGCTGATGTTCTACAAAGCCGCCTCGGGGCCAAATTACACGACGCTGTTACATCGCTATCAACCGCACTTGGATTTCAGTAACTTGCTCATGCTGAATCGAGCCATCTTGATTGGTCGCATCGATCAACCGCTCGCAAAGCTGAATGTCAGCGGTGACACCAGTACACCGAGCGCCCAGCAAGATATGGATCAAAGCTGGGTGCGATTGGTTTTTCCCGTTGTGCAGAATCAAAGCAAGTGAATTTGAAAGCCGATTAGCCGTGATCAAAACCATTAATCTGACCAAGAAGTATGGCGACATGTTTGCCATCCGAAACATCGACTTGGATCTGGAGCAAGGCGACCTGTTCGGCTTCATCGGACCTAATGGTGCGGGCAAGACAACCACCATGCGGATTATCGCTACTCTGCTGACACCGACTTACGGTGAAGCCTATGTTTGCGGTAACTCGATCTATACCGATCCCAAAGAGATTCGACGATTGGTTGGTTATATGCCCGACTTCTTCGGTGTGTACGATGACATGACCGTCATTGAATACCTCGAGTTTTTCGCCGCCGCATATCGCATTAATGGCCCCCAGCGGCGCAAACGCTGCGATGAAATGCTTGAAATTGTCGACCTCGATTTCAAACGCGACGCCTATGCAAACACCCTTTCACGCGGACAAACGCAGCGGCTTGGGTTAGCTCGTGTGTTGTTGCACGACCCCGCCGTGCTGCTGCTGGACGAACCGCTGAGCGGCCTCGACCCGCGGGCTCGAATCGAGATGCGCAACCTGCTTCGAAAGCTCGGCGAGATGGGTAAGACCATCATCGTCAGCAGCCACATTCTCCCGGAACTGGCTGACATCTGTAACAAAGTCGGCATTATCAATCGCGGTGAGATGGGTTTCAATGCGTCCATTACCGAGCTGATCAAAACCGTCCGTCCGCAAACGCTTTTGCAGATCGAGATCGCACCCGCCGAACAGCAAAGCAAAGCCGCGAAAATTCTTGAAGGACACCCATTGGTCGAGCGCATTGACGAAGAAAAAGGAGTCCTGCAAGTCAAGTTGATCGAAGGCACACATGACTTCAGCGTTCTATCGAACGAATTGATAAGCGCTGGCTTTCGCTTCAAACGTTTTGCTGAACAAGAAACCAATCTTGAGTCAGCTTTCATGGCGCTGACTAAAGTCACGGGCGTTAAGATGTAGTGATGAATAGACTATATTTTTAAGATACTTCTCGCGGAACGCCACTACGCATACTGGCGTTCCACAGTTTGTAATCATGCAATGACTTTGTTTTTTGAGCCCGAGGCGCTAGCCGATCTCCAAAATCATTTAATCGGAAATCGGCTAGCGCCTCAGGCTCAATTTCGCTTGCATTTACAAAGCGAAACATAAAATCGACGGTCTCCTGTGGTCCGTATGATGTCATGAAATCACCGGACTGCGCAGAATCTCAGTGACGACGCGACCGGTTTGACCATCAAGGATGGAGCCCGGACCGCTGGGGCGAGTGATGGTAACTTCGGTGGCGTTTAGGCCAAACAGGTGCATGACCGTGGCATGGAAATCCGAGTGTGTGACAATGTCCTTGATCGCCTTATGCCCGAACTCATCGGTCTCGCCAAAGACGAAACCTGACTTGATACCGCCACCGGCGAACCATGAACTGAAACCGTAGGTGTTGTGATCTCGCCCAACATTGCCCTCGTTCTGAATCACTGGCAACCTTCCCATCTCGCCGCCCCAATGAACTAAGGTAGTGTCAAGCAGACCGCGTTCTTTCAAGTCTCGAACCAAGGCCGCTGAGGGACGATCAATCTTGCGACAAGCTGCCGGAAGGGCTTTGTCGATGCCGCCATGATGATCCCACTGCTGCGTCGAAGTGTAGAGTTGCACAAATCGGACCCCGCGCTCAACAAGCCTGCGCGCGATGAGGCAGCGGGACCCAAACTCGCGGGTGGCGTCATCTTCCAGTCCATAGTCGCGGCGCGTGGCGGCCGTCTCCTGATTCAAGTCAAGCGCCTCTTTGGCGGAGGTTTGCATGCGGGCAGCAAGTTCATAAGTTGCGATGCGAGCCGCCAAATCCGATTCACCTTGTCGTTCCGCAAGATGGCGTTCATTGACTCCGCGGAGGTAGTCAAGGAATTGGCGCTGAGGTTCGCCTGTCAGTCGACCGGGTGGATCAAGATTCAAAATCCGGGGCTCTTTGGGGCGCACGACGGTGCCTTGATAAGTCGACGGCAGCCAGCCGTTTTGCCAACAATCGGTCCCCAGTACTGGCAATCCACCGGGGTCGGTCAACACGACATACGCGGGCAAGTTGTCCGCTTCGCTGCCAAGTGCATAGGTCAGCCACGCACCCAACGTTGGCCGACCACCGGTGATTCGGCCGTTATGCAGCGAGTAGATCGATTGCCCGTGATTGTTGACGCCGGTTTGCATCGATCGCACGAGCGTAACATCGTCAGCGATCGTTCCCAGCTGGGGCAGCAACTCGCTTAACTCCAAACCTGACTCACCGTGCCGCGACCATTTCCACGGCCCATACCATAGTTTGGCAGATGACTCGGCGGCATTGTCATATTTGATGTCGCCCGGAAAATTCTGCATGTGCCGCTTGGCCAACTCTGGCTTGCGATCACATAGGTCGAGATGCGAGGGTCCGCCTTGCATGAATAGAGAAATCATCGCATTGCATTTCGGCGCGCGCGGTGGCTTTTTGGGAGTCAGATCGAAAACTCGCTGCTCCGTTATCGGCTTAGCCTTTTCTGCTCTAGCCTCTCTTGCCATGAGATAGGAAAGCGCTACCGATGTCAGTCCGAATCCTTGCGCAGCAATAAAATGCCGCCGCGAAGCACTAACTTTGGAGGGTTCGATGGGCATCTTCTTAGTCCACATACAGGAAGCGGTTCGAGGAAAAAAGTGCCTGACACAACAGTGCCAAAGCTTGCTGCTGCGGCGAAGCCATTCCAGCCGGTTTTTCATTCTGTTTATCGGTGGGCGGGGTAGCGGCAGCCATTGCGTCCGTTACTCGTTGAAAGTGCTGACGCTCTGATAGCAAAAGTGCAATACCGGCTGTCAATTCGTTCTGATCTGGCTGAACACCAAAAGCCAGCAACCAGGCTCGAGTCACTTGTGCCGCTGGTTCGCTGCCTACTTCACGCTCAACGCGCACCGCAAATCGTTCCGCCAAAGTCAAAACGACTTCGTTGTTCATCATCAACAACGACTGCGGCGTTACGGTCGACGACGCGCGGCGATCGCAATTGGGGCTCACAGCGGCCAAATCAAATGGCTCGAGCATACCCAGCGGCAGGGATCGACGAACTTGAATATAGAGACTGCGCCTGAACTTCTCAGGTGTATCTTCGCTCTTCGTAACCATGATTCCGTTGCCATCACGGGTGGCAGTGCCGATAACCACTTGTCCAAATTCATCGGGGTTGACCGGCGAACTTGGTCCATACATAACTTGCGTTCGCATCCCAGAAACCACTAACATCGCGTCGCGAATCGCTTCCGCTTCCAAACGTCGTACCGACATTCGTCCCCAATAATGATTTTCAGTATCGGTATCGCTTTCCGATCGAACTGAAGACTGCTGGTAAGCTGCAGAACGCACCAGCAAGCGGTGGAGTGACTTTATACTCCAGCCGCTGCGAATAAATTCATCTGCTAGCCAGTCGAGCAGCGCAGGATGACTGGGTGGCTCGCCCAAGCGACCAAAATCGCCTGTGGTCGGTACGATTCCGCGACCAAAATGGTGCATCCAAAATCGATTGACGAGCGTTCTAGCAACTAAAGGGTGACGACCACTGGTGAGATGTCTTGCAAAGGCCAGTCTTCGGCCAGTGGTTGGAAGGCTGGGGTCGTCATCGGGTATGTAGCCCGTCGGCAGGACACTCAATTCACCTGGCGAAACTTCATCGCGAGGTTGCTGAGGATCGCCGCGCGAGAAGAGATAGGTGACTGGCTTGTGTCCAGGCACTTCCGTTAAACAATCGATAAAGTTGTCTACTGGTCGCTTGGCTTTGGCGGCAGCAACCAGGTCTTCAAACTTCTTGTTATGATCCGCGATCAGCTTGGGTTCGTACAAGATCGCGCTGCCCCCGTCCACGTTCAAACGCGGGTAATCCTTGAGTATCTGCTGATGGACTGGAGTTCGTTTGTCGGCCGCAGTGGTCTTGGCTTCCCGCGCCACAATCTGTTGCTCGGCGGTAAGTGTGGCAACCACTTTCTCAAAAATACCGTTAACAATATCCTGCAGCGCCGCAGCCCGCTGACCTTCAATCTCGCGCAGCTCTTGATCGACCTGAGCGGCAGCAGCATGTTGCTCGGCGGTCCACAAATTGATTTGTCGCGCCCCATGGTCACGCCAACTTTTCCAATCCAGCCCGGGCTCAAAGAGAGCTCGGATGCGATGGTAATCTTGATGTGAAATCGGATCGTAGCGATGGGAATGGCACTGGGCACAACCGACCGTGACGCCTAGCAGCGAGGTGGAAACGATCTTGATGGTCTCAGCCACCACGTCATTGCGCGCCGTGTTCTGATCGCCGACGTCTCCCGTTCCATCGGGTGCCGTTCTCAGAAAGCCCGTTGCCGTCAAGCGTTCAATGTCATCTTGACCAAGGTTCTGATACGGTTGAGCGACGAGTTCATCGCCGGCCAACTGTTCGACAATAAAATCATCAAAGGGTTTGTCTTGATTGAGTGAGCGAATCACGTAGTCCCGATATCGATACGCCCAGCGTCGCTCTCGATCGTTCTCCGTGTAGCCATCGCTGTCCGCGTAGCCGGCGGGATCTAGCCAATGTCGCGCCCAACGCTCGCCGTACTCAGGTGACGCCAATAACTCATCCACCAATTGATCGTAAGCGTCGGGAGATTCGTTCAGCATAAAGCTTGCCATGTGTTCGGGCGCAAACGGCACTCCGAGCAGATCCAAAGCCAGTCGCCGCGCCAGTGTTGCTCGGTCGGCTGACGGCGAAAAACTGCGACCTTGCGACTCAAGTTCGAAGAGCAGGAAGTTGTCGATCGGCGTGCGAACTTGCTCGGTGTTTTTCACTGCGGGTGTCAGCGGTCGCTGGACGGTTTGAAACGCCCAATACCCGCGTTCCTCTTCGGTCCATTCCGTTTCATTGGGAACGTGGGCTGGTTCTGGCCGGGCGGTTTTGGCTCCCTGCTCGATCCAATCATGCACCAGCCGCTTTTCATTTTCTGAGAGTTTTCCTTTGGGCGGCATTTCTCTCGCTTCGATGCGTTGCCAAAGCAAGCTTTCTTTCGCGTTCCCCGCCACGATTGCGGCGCCTGATTCCCCACCGACATTCAATTGCCGGACCAGTCGCACGTCTAGTTCCGCTTCGCGTTTATCCTCCTCACCATGACACTGAAAGCAGTGTGTTTTAAGTATCGGACGCACATCGCGCTCGAAGACGAGTTCAGGTTCACCCGCAATGCACCTTATTGCCGAGCAGGCCAGAACGAGAATGGACCAAATCAACACGCGCATTGCAAAACTCTAAGACGGAGGCGGGAGGTGAGAGGCAGGACCTCCAATTATAGCTACTGATACTTGCCAGTGCGCCTCCCGCAGCTAAAGGGAGGACTTGGCTATTGAAAGCTGACAGAAAATCGTTCGACCTGGTGGTAGGGTGGGTTGAGGGAACGAAACCCACCATGACCGCTAATGGGTGGGTCTCGTACCTCGACCCACCCTACGCATCATCGTTCCTATTCACTATTTTGGTATACACTTGTCGTTACCCCACACGACGGTATTCAATTGCGGAAATTAAAGGCAAACCATGCAGCGTCGGCCATTTATCTTAGGAACTACCATTGGAATACTTATGAATCAATCATCGGCAATTGCCTCCGCCGACCCTGCCTCGCAACTCGAAGCCGCCGCTCAGGTCTTGGCTGACTCGGTCAAGTCTGGCCAGGTCCACGCGGCGACCATGGTGGCTCATATTGGCAATCATTCGATCGAACGGGCCTACGGTAAAGCGGACCTCGACAGTTCTTTCTTGTTGGGCTCAATCTCCAAGCCCATCTGCGTGGCGGGGCTCATGTCGCTCTTCGACCAACAGGCTTTTCAATTGACGGACCCCGTTCAAAAGTATTTGCCAGAATTCAAGGGAGAAGCACGCGAGCATGTAACGATGCAACATTTGCTCACCCATGTTTCGGGCCTGCCGGATCAATTGCCCAACAACGCTCGCTTGCGTAAAAGCCACGCACCCCTTTCCGCGTTCGTTGCCGACGCAATGCGCGTGCCTTTGGGCTTTGAGCCTGGAACGAAGTATGAGTATTCGAGCATGGCAATTTTGTTAGCCACTGAAATTGCCCAACGTTTATCCGGGAAGAGCTTTTTGAGCTGGGTCGATGAAGCGGTTTTCAAGCCTTTGCAGATGACGCGTTCAGCGCTTGGACTTGGAAACTTGAAACAGGAGGTAACGGTGCCTGTGCAAACGGAGCATGCCGCGCCCGAAGCTGGCGGCGGTGATCCAACCACCAAGCAATGGGATTGGAATAGTCGCTATTGGCGCGAGTTGGGAGCGCCTTGGGGCGGCGTTCACGCGTCGGCTGGCGATGTTGCTAAGTTCCTCAAGGCATTCGTGAGCATCAACGCGGAATTCTTGTCGCCTGGGACGACCAAGTTGATGGTACGCAATCACAATCCGGCAGGTATCGTACCACGTGGGCTTGGATTTGCGATCGGTTCAGCACTGGGCAAGCACTGTACACCGAGCGCGTTTGGTCATACGGGGTCGACTGGCACCATTGCCTGGCTGGATATTGAACGGCAGACAGGTTGTGTCATCCTCACATCCTTGCCTGGGCAAGCCGTTCAACCGCATCCCAGAGAATTAGCTGCTGAGACGTTGTAGTATCCTCTTCAATCGTTCAACTATAACCGGTAGCCATAAGAGCCTGCTGACTTTGCAGCAGTAGACTCGCTTGATTTTTATGTTACTCAGCCGAGAATTCGTTTAACCGGTACGCCAACGGCGTCGAGCACCCGGCGCTTATGTCGACGGCACTCGCGGAAGAGTTGATCCATGCAACAATAATCCGGTTGCAATTCACCACATTGACAGGTTAACCCAGAGCTGGGCAGGGTTAGCATAAGTGGCAGGTTCTCTGTATGGTCTACCAGGTTTGCATCCAACCTATCAACTTTTGCCAATCGGCTCGCGATGATCGGGTTACGACAGGAAACTGCGTATCGTATTCAGCGGGAATACGTCGCAAGACTTGCTCTGCTTGAACGAGCGTTCGCTTGGCTTGTTCACTTTGACCAAGCTTGCGCTGGCACTGAGCAATTTGAACGAACGCCTCCAGTGACTCGGGTTGATTCAGGAAACGGTTTCCGACGTTGCGATATGCAAGGATCGCTTCTTCGTAGCGACCAAGCTCGAACAGAGCGTCGGCTTCGCCGAAGTAGCTGTTACGGAGGATTGATTTATGTTGTTCCGATAACCCGCCCACTTCCTGCATTGCGTTGAGATCGGTGTGCAGAGACTGGAAATCCTTTAACGCGCCTTCAAGTAGTTCGCGGCGCTGCTGAAGCAACTGACGGCGAACTGTATCAATAGTTACTTGATTGCTGTTTAGTAAACGATCTGGATATTCGGCGGCCAAACGATTGGACTTTCCGATCAAGTAGCGTGTTTCGAAGAAACGTGGATCGTCTTTCCAGCGCGAGGATGCTTCACTCAGTTGCTGTACCGCATCGAGAAAAGTGCGATGGCTTTCTTCGAGTTTCTTTGACAATGCGCCCCAATCGGTTTGTGGGCCTAGCTCCGTTTCAAGTATCAGTTTATCTGCCTGCTTATACACTGTTGAGCCAAGTTCGAACAGTGAATTGCGCCAGGTCTCGCTGGTCGGTTCTAGCTTGCCGTCATACAGGTTTTGCTTCAATAACTCCGTTGCCGTATCCAGTTCATTGAGTTCGTTGTGAGCTCGCGCGGCCAGCAATCTTGCATCGTAACTGATCGGATGCTGAGGATACTCCTTGATACAATGTTGGAGGGACACGATCGCTTTCTTCCATTCGCCCGCGTTGAGCCGATTTTGGGCTAGTGCGACATATCCACGAGGTTGCTTCGTTCGCTCCTCGTACTTCAAATACTCAGTAAGCAAACGGTTGGCCGATTCCAGATCGCTGGCTCGCTGAAAGCACTCGCTGGCTTGCCATACGAGGTTCGGATAGTCAACCGATCTCATTTCAATACGAGAGAGTTCTTCATAGAACTGTCCCGCCATAAAAAACTTCTTGTGAGTCGCTTCGCGGTGCTCTGGCATATCCGCTGCCGCCACCGGTTCATCTGCGAATTCTTCGGCCCAATGATAGTGGGTTTCCGCTTGCAGCTTCACTGCATCTCCACGGGGGAATACAGGCGGAAAGTAACCCGCCAAATCAATGGCCCGTTGGTAGTCGCCATGCATGCGCAACTGCCGCCCCAATTCAAGTAACCGCCCTCGCATTTGCTCAATGGTTACCCATTGCTGGTTGTACAATTGCACGTTGCCTAGATCGCGAAGCACGTGACGAACGGTTTCAATACAATTTTCAGGATGCTCAAGTTCGAGAAGAATTTCAGCCTCTTCGAGACCAGATGCAACAGCTTCAGAAGAACCCGGGTTACGTTGCCGCGTGCCGCTAAGCGTGCTGAGTGCCTCGTCGTACTTTTCTTGCGCCCTTAGCGACCGGCCAAGAAGGTAGGTCGCTTGGCGACGTTGTTCGTTGGGCGTCAATGACGAATGTGCGCAACGACGGAAAATTCCTTCAGCCTGTGCAAGCAGCTCCGACTTCTTATCATCGTCGTCAGTCTCGTCGGCAGCTTCCAATCGCCAGCGGCCACGCATCAGATCCGCTTCGGCAACTTCCTTTAGTTTGGGGTCAATTTTCGCAAGTTCTTCTTCACACTTGGCGGTATTGTTGCCAACCAATGCGAGTTCGGCTTCGCACAGTCGAATGCGCGCCCACTCGGCATCGAACAATCCAGGGATCGCCTGCCATATCGCCAAGCTCTCGCGAGCCGATGCAACATCGACCGGTCTTGCGCGCAGCGCTGCCGTGACTGCCATACTGAGGGCTTCACTTCTTCGCTGAGGCAAATTCGTGGCCGACTGTTTCAACAATTCGACCGCTTCGGGCCACTTGAACGTATGAAAGTAACTAAAGCCGAGATAAAACTGTCCAACGCCTTTGTAGCCGAGTGGAAATCCTAACTCCTGTGATTTTTCTAAGTGCTCAATGGAGGTCCACAGCGACTGCCGGTTCTTGGGCGATTCCAGTTTATCCTGAACCGCCTGAGCCGTCGAAACACCTTGCACAAAATGCCAAGCGGAATCGTTCTCTTTGTCGATATCGCCTTCTGCTTCCAGATCTCTTGCAATTCGACCCGCCACGTCCCAACGCTGATCATCCAGCAGCGAAAGTGCTAGTTTGATGTCTTTTTTCGGGCCGGATCCGCTGGTGACCACGGATGTGAAGATGGCTCCAAATAAAACCACGACTGCGACTCCCGCGCCTGCCATCATCATGATTTTCTTAGAGAACATAATCGGATCGCGACCAATTCTTCGATAGAAGTGCCCAGTAGCCAGACTCCAGTCAGGGAGTATCATCCAATCCCCAGAATTCAATCGGCTATTGAATTGTGCGTTAGTAACTAGACCGCTGCAAAAGAACCGTTGAGTCAAAGCGGAAGTATGGCTTGGAGAGACAGGCAGAAAAAAACGATTCTGCCGATTAGTGGGGTGAGCTTACCCAAACAGAGTGTAATTATTAGTTGCGAGAAAAACTCTCATCGCGAATCTCATCAAAACGAGCTGGTTGATGGGTGACGCGTTCCATGATCCAACTGTTCATATCGGACAGCATGTTGGTTAGCAATTCGTCGCCACATGGATACTGACGTAGGCCTACTGACAAACGCGCGGCGTGCAGGATGGGTAGCGCTTCGCAGATATGGTCTACTCCGCTGGCATGCGATTCTCCGCCGTACATCCACAGTGTCGGCAAGTGACGTGCAGCCGCCAGTTTGGCCAAAGGCTGGTTTTGAGTTGGAAACTGTCCACAGACGTTAACAACGCCGGCAAAGTAATCGGGATATCGAAGCCCAATGCGCCAAGCCATGCTAGCGCCACTATCGAAACCGGCGATAAAGATCTTTTCGCGAGCGATGGAGAACTGTGACGTGGCAGCATCGATCGCGTCGAAAACGGCTTCTTCCGCAACCGCCGTCGACGTGGCTGAGGTACCCCACTGAAATTGCTTACCGCAAGGATCCGAGGCGCGCGTACCGCGTGGGGCACAGGCCACATAATTCTGTATGCTGAGGTTGGGCATTAAATGCCCGAGTTCTTGTTCGTTGCTGTTGCAACTATGCAACCAAACGATCAGTGGATATTCGTAACGCGGCTCGTAGCGTTCAGGTCCAAACAGACAAATGGATGATCCGAATGAAGTTGCTCGCGAATGCTCCGCAGTCGAAGTAAGCGTAGAGTAAAGTTTTTCA
>JAYVHC010000907.1:0-3208 GCA_043771575.1 Planctomycetia bacterium | reverse complement strand
AACCCAACTTAACGCCCACACGTTGGATCCGTTCAAGTACTCGCGCCGGTGGCTGAACGAATCGCACGAGAACAGATTCAGGACCCAGTCGATCGAACGACTCGGGCAAGATCTCATTGATCGTTGCCGCAGGATCACGCGACATGGAGCGAGAACCCGGCGCAACACTCTGTTTGTTAAGTCGCGCGATACTGGTCGCCGTGTCAACGAGCGTCATGGCCTGCATGTTGTTTGCGCTTCGGGACTTGCTGGCCGCCGGTGCGATCATCCGTGTGCCGGTGCCTGAATGGCAACTATCAAGAATGACGCTCAGATGAACACCTTCAGGAACCTCCGCCGTCCACGATCGCAGTTCATCATCCAAGAGATAAGATTCGGGATTATCCCAATCCATGTCATACAGGCAAATCAATTCATCCGCACCGTCGTTTTCATCGCCATCGTTATCTACTGTGTACGATCCATGACCTGAAAAATGAAAGATCAGGCGATCACCAGGTGACGTATCTTTCAGCAACCATTCCCAGTGCTTACGTAAATCGGTCTTGGTGACCTGCTGGTCCTTTCGAATCTTGATGGACGATTTTTTGAATCCAAACTGCTCCATTAACAATTTGTTCATGGATTCCACATCGTTGAGGCAACCACGCAAATCGCCGATTTTCGAGTAGTTGTTGATTCCCGCTAAAAGTGCTCTGTCTGCCACGATGTCACCCCCACAATATCAAAGTATTGACTCCAGGAGGCTATATTATACCATGTTTTTCCCACCCGTAAATAAAACTTGCGCTGTTTAGGGGTTTTGATCGGTGGTAACCCAGGCACTTTCCGCACGAATGAACGCAGTCCGATTAAAAATCGCAGCATGTCGCATGCGGGATCCGTCAGGGCGGTGCGAAGCACTCCCGTGCATAAAATCAGCGGCAGGCACGCCGCTATGCGATCACTTCGCTAATCGGGTCGATATGTTCGACTCCGACTAGTTTCTGATTGAGCCCGCTGTAAAAATACGACAGGCGATTGGGATCGAGCCCCAGTTGATTGAGTATCGTGGCGTGCAGACGTTTAACGTGCATTGGTTTTTCGACCGCCGCCGCCCCAAGCTCATCGGTCGTTCCAACACTGATACCGCCCCGGATGCCACCACCGGCCATCCACATCGTAAAGCCATAGGCGTTGTGATCGCGGCCGGATCCCTTGGCGTATTCTGCCGTCGGCTGGCGGCCGAACTCCCCGCCCCACACCACCAGCGTGGATTCGAGCAGACCTCGTCGTTTAAGATCCTTCAAAAGGGCCGCCACGGGTTGGTCCGTTGCACCTGCGTGCCGGTTGTGATTGACTTCCAAATCGCCGTGTGCGTCCCAATTGTCGTCGTTGTGCGCACCGCCACTGTACAACTGAATGCAGCGAACGCCACGCTCAACCAAGCGGCGAGCGATTAAGCAACGGCGACCAAAGTCATTGGTTTTGTCATTATTGACGCCGTACATTTCAAGCGTCTCGCTGTCCTCGTTGCTAAAGTCGACTGATTCCGGCGCGTGCACCTGCATCTTATAGGCCAACTCATAGCTGGCGATGCGCGCGGCCATGTCGTCATTGTCAGAGTGGCTGGCAAGGTGTCGGTGGTTGATCGAATGAATGGAATCCAGTATCTCTCGCTGAACATTTCTGCCCACGCTTGCATGCGGCTGCAAATCCAGAATCGGACTCCCTTGGCTGCGCAGCACGGTACCCTGATAGGTCGCCGGCATATAACCACTTGACCAATTCTTTGCACCGCTAATCGGTCCACCCTTGGGATCGAGCATGACGACGAAGCCGGGTAAATTCTCGTTGACAGTCCCTAGCCCATAATTGACCCACGAACCGAGCGCCGGCGAACCGCTTAGAATCTTGCCCGAGTTCATCATCAACATAGCCGAACCATGTATGGGTGAGTCTGCGGTCATCGAATGCAAAAAAGCGATATCGTCAACGCATCCGCCTAAATTAGGAAACAGATCGCTGACCCACTTTCCACATTGGCCATACTGCTTGAATTTCCAGCGAGGTTCCACTACCCGACCGCCAGTGCGATGCCCACCGCGGCCAAACGTCTTAACATCAACCGTCTTACCGTCCATGCCGATCATCGTCGGCTTGTAGTCAAAGGTATCGATGTGACTTGGTCCACCGTACATAAACAGAAAAATGATGCTTTTGGCTTTGGGTGCGAAGTGCGGCGGTTTTGCAGCCAGCGGATTTGAGCGAGTCTCGGCACCTTGTGCCAGCTTGGACCAGGATCCGTCAGCGGACATCATCGAACTGAGCGCAACTGCGCCAAAGCCGCCGGCACTCTGCCACAAAAATTCACGGCGCAAGCGTCGGCAGAATGTTCCACTGGGTTTATCGGTTGACATTTTTTAGTCCTATCGGGTTATCTGCATCAGTCGCTTATCCGGTTGCCAGAGGCGCCTGGGGATTGCCTTGAAACGCTGCGCTAATCGACATACAGAAATTGATTCAAATTCAGCACCACGAGGCACATTGCCCGCCGCGCGGCTTCCTCTTCCAATCCATTCTTCGACTTCAGCCGTGCGACCAAATCTATCAACTCAGCGACATCTTCGGCGCTTCCCTCGCGTCCAACCGCTAACTCGAGGCATCGCGATGCTTGAGCCCGGAGGTCATCTCCTGACTCGCGCTGCACTCGCATAAGCAATGCCGCAGCTTGCTCCTGCATCCAATCGCTATTAAGCATACTCAGGGCTTGGCCGGGCTGAGTCGTCAGGAAACGCGCTTCGCAAGTAGTATCTGTGTCCGGAAAATCAAATGCGCTTAGCATCGGAACCGCCAACGAGCGCTTCACGTGAATGTAAACGCTACGTCGAGCTTGGTCCGCATCCGCTGATTTTTCCCAACCGCTGCCAGGACGCGATTGACTTGCTAACACCTCAGTCGACAGCGTGGGATACATACTCTCGCCGTATTGCTGCTCGTTAAGTTGACCGGTCACCGCTAGAACCGTGTCGCGCAATTGCTCCGCGCTCAGCCGCCGAACATTTTGACGCCAGAACAAATCGTTACGCGGGTCTTGAGCCAACGACTTCGCATCGGCTGCAGAACTCATGCGGTAGGTATTCGAAAGTAGAATCATCCGATGCAGTCGCTTTAGACTCCAACCATGCTCCATCAAATCCCATGCCAGGTAATCGAGCAACTCAGGATG
>JAYVHC010000906.1:0-3345 GCA_043771575.1 Planctomycetia bacterium | reverse complement strand
GGTTGCGTCGAGCCGAATCCGATGGTGGGCTGTGTGCTGGTACAAGAGGGTGTCCCAATCGGCTCGGGCTATCACAGGAGATTTGGCGGACCTCACGCGGAGGTGGAAGCGCTGTCGGATGCGAGCGGGAAATGCGTTGCAGGGGCGACGGCGTATGTGACGCTCGAGCCGTGCTGCCATTTCGGAAAAACGCCGCCGTGCACCGATTCCCTGATCGCAGCGAAGGTAGCCCGCGTGGTGGCGGCCACTCGCGACCCACATGCTGTGGTTGCCGGCGGCGGGCTGGCCAGACTGCTTAAGGCAGGAACTAAAGTCGAAGTGGGTTTGCTCGAAGCCGAAGCCCAAGAGCAGAACGCACCTTATTTCAAACGCATTCAAACCGGCAGGCCGTGGGTGATCGCCAAGTGGGCCATGAGCCTCGATGGAAAGATCGCGACGCGGACCGGACATAGCCAATGGATTTCCGGTGAGTCGAGCCGCGGGTGGGTTCACGCCTTGCGAGGGCGCGTGGACGCAGTTGTGGTGGGGATCGGTACCGCTCTTGCCGATGATCCGCTGTTGACCGCACGACCGGCCGGAGTGCGACAAGCGCTGCGTGTGGTGGTCGATTCTCGTTTGCGATTGCCAGTTCATAGCCAGCTGGCTCAAACGGCTCGGACAGCACCGCTGTTGATTTGCGCTGGGCCACATGCCAATTCTGCGAGCACAGCTGGGTTGGAGGCACTGGGTTGTAAGGTCTGGATTAGTCCTATTGAAGATCGGCAGCAGCGACTGAGCGCGATGTTAGCGATGCTTGCTCAGCAATCGAGCGCCACGAATATTCTTGTCGAGGGTGGCAGTGGGTTGCTTGGCAGTTTGTTCGATCTGCACCAGATCGATCAGTGCGAGGTTTTCGTTGCACCCAAGTTAATCGGCGGAATGTCCTCGCCCTCACCGCTCGCCGGCTTGGGAATTGATAAAGTAACCGCTGGACCTAACGTCGAACTGGTGCAGTACCAGATGCGAGATCAGGACATGCATTTAAGTTATCGGCTGCGTTGGAAGTTGGAAGTAAAGTGGGCTAGTTGAATGGCTTTGAAGACGTACGTTCATTGCAACCGCCTGCTTCGCGAGAGGTCATATACTTCTTGCACGATCCGAAGCCGAGTGTGCGGTCTCACGATATGATATTCTAATCCGTGGCGGTCAGTGCGAAGGGTAAAAAAACGTCCGCGCGGTTTGCAATTCTCCACCGTTCTCGCTACAGTTAGGCGACCATTCGCCAGCTTGGGTCGTGGTATTTCTCTAAACTTTACTAACTCGAATGCCCAACTTTACTTACTGCAATGCCCACCCAAGAACGAAAAAACGTTAATCCACCCAAGCATCCGACCTCGGGTCAACTCTACGTTTACTCTGAGGAAAAAGGGACAGATTCGTTTCGGGCTGCTGTTGCAAAACATCTACAAAGTTGCAGCACTTGCGCAGATCTTCTTGAGTCAGTTAAAGAAGCGAGTAGACCCGATGACTACAAATTAGAACCCGTGCCGTCGAATCTCGCGGGGCAGCCTGACGTCGGTGACCTTCCTCCTGAACTGATCGATCATCCACAGTATGCAGTTGAGCGCGAGATTGGTCGAGGTGGAATGGGTATCGTCTATCTCGTAAAGCACAAGCTTACAGGGCGGCAAGAAGCGTTAAAGGTTTTGATGCCGAATTTGGTCGAACGCGACGATGTTCGCATTCGCTTCATGCGTGAAATTCAGTCGGCAGCAAGTTTGGATCACCCGAACATTTGTCGAACGCTCAATGCGATTAATGACGGTAAGGTGCTTGGACTGGTTATGGAGTATCTAACCGGAAGTGATTTGGCACAATTTATTACGAAGTATGGTCCAACTTCTGTTCGGACCGCATGTAGCCTCGCAATTCAACTTTGTACGGGCCTTCAGCACGCACATGAAAAGGGAATGATTCATCGCGATATCAAACCTGGAAATCTGATGATTGATAATACGCCGAAGGGATTGCGGCTTAAGATTCTTGATTTTGGTTTGGCGATAGGGATCATGGATGAAAGTCCCGATCAGAAGGCTCTGACCGTGGACGGTCGAGTACTTGGCACTCCAGAGTTCATGTCACCTGAGCAGGCTTTGACTCCCTCAAACGTGGACATACGCTCTGATTTGTACAGCGTCGGATGTGTGATTTACTTTATGCTATCCGGTAGATCGCCGTTTCAAGGTGAAACGCTGTTTAGCATTCTCCAGTCGCACATTAGCAAACAAGCTACGCCACTCTCAGTTATCAACCCCGAAATCCCCGAATCACTTTGGGCAATTGTGTCATTGTTGCTAGAAAAAGACCGATCTCGGCGCCCGAGTTGTCCGGCTGATGTCGTTCGCCTTTTGTCACCTTTTGTCACTTCGGCTGGAGCTATGCCGGTTGGCATGCCAACTATCGCAAACAAACCAACTTATGAACCATCCGTTGACAAACCGACGGATTCGACTGCTGAGCAATTCCGCTTCAGTCCACGGCGTCCTGTTCGAAGGCAAAAACAGACGAGCTCATTTGCGAAATGGATTCCGATTTTCTTGCCAACCGGATTATTACTTGGAGCCGGATTATTTTTTCAAGCTGAAATACGGACTGAGTGGAAACGGTTAAGCGAGCCAAGTACCAGTCAGATCATTATCGAGAAGATGCCCAGCGATTACGAAATTTGGATAGATGGTCAAAAAACGAGTTTCACAAGACCGAACGCGAATTCCCCAGCCCAAGTGACTGCATTACCAGGAACCTATAAATTCGCACTGAAAAGATTCGGCGAAACAATGCAAGAGCAAACTGTTACCGTCATCGCGGGTCGCGATGTTCGGATTACCGTTGACCCCTTGGCCCTAGACTCACGATCAAAAAAGCCTGACTTTGAAGCCCCCCCTCGTCAACAAAATCAACACACTCCGCCTCCAGAAAAGCCAAGTGTTCCGTTGCCGGAGAGTTTCGTGCCTCCCGATGACATTCAACTCGCAATCGACGATGCAAAGAAAGCCATTCGCAATCGTGATGGAAACGCGGCAAACTCAGCGTTGGCAACGATGTTCAACGAACGGGGCGAATTGCGATTGCGAGATTTTCAGCCTGAGTCCGGCCCTGTCCGACAGCTTCAGAAGTTTGCTTCTGCTCTATTGAATTTCAATCAAAAGCTTACTAGTTCAATCGCTAAGCGGCAGCCAAATGAGACAGTGTATATTGGGCAGGATCGTTATATATTCCTTAGTTCGACGCAGAATGTTCTTAGACTACAACGGAACAACGAGGAGATACGAATAAATACCGTTGAGTTACCAATCGATATTGAAC
>JAYVHC010000905.1:0-1954 GCA_043771575.1 Planctomycetia bacterium | reverse complement strand
ACCTGTTCACTAACACCGTCCAAAGCAAAACGCTGGACAACATCTTGGTAGACAGGCTGCAAACTCGTGAGTTCACTGGACGCGCTGGGATCATGAGCCTTGAAAAGATGTTTGGCCTGGAAACAAAAGATGCGGGTCGGATCTCGGATCACGTTCCAGTATGGGCAGAATTCACGATCACTGAACAACCCAAAGCCAGCGTGATGGTGGGCAATAACCCCAGTAATGTCGTGAGCCCCAGTAATCTAGTACGCTGAAATCTAGTACGCTGAAATCTATAACGACATTACGAGCCTAAACCACGGTGTGTCCAAAAAGAAAATCAGAGAGCACCGGGTCATGATCGTGAGGCAATTGCTCTGAAGTTATGACGTACAGCTAGGCTGCGTCCGTAGCGCCAGGGTGCGTTTCTTTCCAGTGTTGGTACGCGGGCTTTACATTGCGCATTGCCAACCACTTGCCATGTGTCTTGGTGGTACTGGACAACAAAGTGTCGGGCGCAATGTCCCCTTTACCGATCCGTGTCAGCAACTCCATTTCACAAACAGGACCGATACGCTTTTGACGATGAAAAAATCCCTTCTTTATGAAATACCAATCTGCAGACATGGAAAATCTCCCGTTGGTGGCCAAGGCAGAAACGATAGCAACTCGCGAGTTCCCACCTTCGCCTACCTTAAGTTGTCCGCTTTTGCGGAGCAAAAATCAAGCGAAATCTGCCGGTTTATTCGAGCATTGCCCCATTGTTTTACCGGCATAACCCAATGGAGGTATACTTATTGGCCGACCAAGCGGTTTCTGCCAACAGGTTACTAAACACTTGGGAGGGAAAACAGTTTCGCTTAGGCTGGGATTAATCCGCTGTAAGGCTGGGTTGATCGGCGGCATGATCGTCATAAAGCAACGCCGCTGCATATCCGAGCAAGTCATCGCGTTTGCGACAGATCGACTGCATCGACTGGTACTCACCCATGGCAATACTCAACTCCAGCATCGTGGGCGCAATTCCCAACAGTCGATTGCCGACGGGCATGCGAGTATCATACGCGCGAAGCGCTTCCTCTTTGCGACCACAACGCGCTAACAAGTCGATTAAGACTTCGACAGCCACGGTACCGAATTGACTCTGGTCAACCGAGTCGGCCTTTTGCGTAAAATAGCGAATCCCCTGATCGACTTGTTGACCGAGCATCGCGCGGAAAAACGCAGCCGAGCTTGGATAAAGATCCAAGAACGGTTCCTCACCAGCATATTGAAATTGTGGGTGAAGGTGACGACCATAAATCGTCAAATCGAGTGCGAGTCGAATGTCATCGGGTTTTTCGATTACCCGCGCATAACGAACCGTCGACGCGAGATGACTGGTGTCTAGATGATACGATCCATCGCGCATCAAGTCGGGCCGAGTTTTCAGTAGCTCTTCTGCGGTCTGTACGGTGGGTTCTTTGCCTTCTCGTTTGGCGATGTCGCGTCGCAAGTTTGCGAGCAATTCCGTGTGTACATGTTTCACCAGCAGTGTCGCGCCGATTTGTTGGTCAGAGCGCGGACGGGCACCAAGGGCCGATTCGAAGAGTGTGATACTGTTGCAGGTTCCGAGGCGATCAAGTGCCAGTTGATAGCCGCGCGCAATATCGACCCCTTCGTGCAACAGAACTTCAAGCAGTTCGTCGACATTTTCGTCGGTAAGCGAAACTTGCTCGAGCATTGCGGCGGCGGCGGGGCGATCACCAACCGGGCGCATATACATCCAGCCTTCGCGAATTTTTCCTTGCTTGAACAAGCCCTCGCCAACGCGACGACAAGCTTCGATCAAGCCATGTTCGAGCTTAACTTCCAACTCAGGACTAAGTTTTTCGTTGCGATCGAGTTGAGCTGCGGGCAATTCCAGCTTCAATCGCATTTGCATCTTGAGCGCTTCGAACATTTCGTGAAAGCGACCTTCGGATTCCAAGAA
>JAYVHC010000904.1:0-5957 GCA_043771575.1 Planctomycetia bacterium | reverse complement strand
AGGATTGCTAACTACAAGGCTAATTCAACCGCTGGTGAAATTCAACCGCTCACTTGTTTTTAGATGCATTTGAAGGGCAGGCGGCTAATGGCACTCACTTTAGGATACCTAGGTCCGTCTCTCCGAGACGGAAACCGCGATCTTATCGCGGTTATTGCGAGTCGCGGAGAGACTCGCCTACGTGATATCACGCAAAGCGAGTGCCATTTGGCTGGCGGCGGAAGAAAGTCAAGGCTTGACGGATAGACTGGTGAAAACGGCCGGAAGTGGCCGCCGGTAGGACCTAGGCTGTATTTGAGGCGTCCCCAAACGGTCAAGTTGTCGGATTGGAACGATTGTTCGAGTCCTATCGATCAAGCGAGTTGTCGGTGATGCGCAGCCATCGGTAAAAACTCTTCGTTCAGTGGACCGGATGGACGATTGTAGCTATGAAACCAAAATCGTCGAGTTGATCCGCTGAAAATGCGGTTCAACTGACCGCACTATCGGGTTCACAGGTGAATGGATTTACCTGGCTTCGATTGCGGCGTTAGATACTCAGGGATGAGCATAATGTTTGCAAAGATATCATGGACTGGTACTGTTTCAGCCCACCGAATTGCCGGGCAGCTCTGTTGCCTATTGGTGGCCAGTTCGATAGGTTGTGCAACCGGTGCTGGGCTACAAGATACTCAGTACTGCTTGGCTCAAAAAACGCGAGCTGAGATTTCCTGGTTGACCTGCAACGATTGGAAAGAGCGTTGGGATCTCGGTAGCGACCACGCGGCTGGGTATAAAAAGGGCTTCTACGACGCGTCCACTGGCCGTGGTTGCAGCGTACCTGCATTGCCTCCGCCTTGCTACTGGAGCACCAAGTATCAAACCTGCGAAGGCCAACAGGCAATTGCAGCTTGGTATCGTGGCTATCAGTGCGGCGTTACAGCGGCCCAAGGGACAGGCTACCCCTCCTTTAACGATGTGCCGCTCGGACCTTGCGCACCCTCGCTTAATAACACCGGTTGTCAAGGTTGCTACTCACCGGATAACTGCGCCTGCTCTGAGCCAATCCACCCAGCTACTTTAGACATGGATAACACCGAGCATCAATTCCATGCTGGAATGTTCGGCCACTATGGAAGTGCTTTGGAGCAACAACCGAAGTCAGTCAACGAAGTCAATTACGATCAATCGCCCGAAGTGCCGGTAACTACCATAACTAGGGCGGGTTCCGGCGGCGAGCAATCAGCATCGGATTCTGAAGCGACGGAGAAGTAAGGGACCATTTTTGACAATGATAACGAACCCGTTGCCTCAGTACGAACGTGTTCCCTCAGTAATCGAGATTAGGCTTTAGCACGTACGGATACTCTAAAGCGGAAATTTTTGACCCAAATTCGACACCAAGGAAGGTGTATAGTGAAACTTCATAACTCACTGCATGGCGCAGTTGGCATTGCAACGCTGGCGTTATCGACTTTCAGCGGTTGCATTACCTTTACCAAGCATGCGATTCCCGCTAGCCGATTGCCCAATCAGTTCGCGGCACCTTCCAAGAGCGACTTGCAACCGATCAATTTTACAATCCTTGGTGGCAACAAAGCCAGGGAACATGTATTGGATAGCGATGATGTGATCGCAGTTACGATCCAGGGTGTCTTCCCAAAAGATTCGGCGCAAGCACCACCCTTCATCTCAAGCTCACAAGTTTCAATTGCGCGTGAATACTATCCGCCCAACGGCGCGGTCAACTCTCCCGGTGTCGGCCTGCCGGTGCAGGTACAGGACAACGGCTTTGTTCACCTGCCTTTAGTCGACCCGATTCAAGCCCGTGGACTCACTCTGCTGGAATTGGCCGAGAAGATTCGCGTGGCCTATGTCGACAAAGAGATCATTAAGGAAGACAACGACCAAGTTAATGTCACTCTGTTTCGCAGTCGCGTAAATCGGATACTAGTGCTGCGCGAGGATGTAGCATCGCCAACGATCGGTGTAGCCATCAAGGGACAAGTCATTCAAAACAAACGCGGTAGCGCGGAAGTTATCGACCTGCCAGTTTATGAAAGCGATGTCCTGCACGCCCTTGCTTCGAGCGGAGGATTGCCAGGTGTTGATGCCTACAACGAAGTTTGGGTACTTCGCAAGAGCACTTTGGAACCGCACGCCGTGGTAAATATCAAGTCAAAGATCGATGGTGGCGACGAGCCCGAGCAGGTCATCTGCCAGCTGCCAGCTCACCTGGAAGCGATTCGACTGCCACTAAAACTCTGCCCTGATCAACCGATTCCCTTCACACCCGAAGATGTGCTCCTGCAAGATGGTGACGTAGTTTACATTCAACCTCGGCGCGATGAGTACTTCTACACAGGCGGTTTGCTTGCCGGTGGTCAAATCCCCATGCCACGCGATGAGGATCTCGATGTCCTTGAAGCCGTCTCAATGGCGAGTGGATCCATTGGGGGCCTGGGTGGTACATCCTCGGTCGCCGTGCTACGAGCTGGTGCAGGTGTGGGTAACATCATTCCCCCAACTCGAGTACTCATCCTCCGCAAGCTTCCCAACGGCGAGCAATTGCCAATCCGTGTCGACCTTGCCAAAGCGATGGTTGACCCGTCCGAACGAATCAAAATTCACGCTGGTGACTTTATCATGCTGTACTACAAACCAAGTGAAATGACCGGTAATGCAGTCCTGAACTTCTTCAACTTCAATGTTTCGATTCGAGGCAGAAACTAGCCAAATTTGTCTGAGTCGAAAACAAACCATTCTAACGCCCGATTCTTGGAGTCGGGCGTTCGATTTTTGAGGCTGCATCCCGAGTCCCACCCCACTTGATGCCAAGCATCAATTCGTTACCATCGCCACCTCCCGACACTCCCGCGGTGATCGAAGTGGAATTGATCGAGCCATCGCTCTATTTCGCTTTCGATGAACGATCGCCCCATCGCTTTGCCCACGCACTCGATAGCCTGTATCGAACCCATTGAGAGTATGCAACATGCTGGGTTTACCAGAGCTGAATTCGCAACACAAAGTACAATGGATTCGCATTCCGTCAGAGCTGGACGTACCCGTTACGCCGCGAGTCAAGGCGATTCTCGACTCTGCGGCAATGCGACGATTGTCGCGAATTTCACAGCTTGGCTTGGTTAGTTTGGTGTATCCGGGCGCAACTCACTCGCGCCTCGAACACAGTTTGGGCGTCTACCGACTGGCCGTACAAGTGCTGACTCAAATCCATCGTTCGACAGAATTCGATGGGATACTAGACGATGCATCGGCAAAGATATTTTTGATTGCAAGCTTGGTCCACGACATTGGGCACTGGCCATTTTGCCATCCGCTGGAAGACATGCGGCTCGAATGGATTCCGCACCACGAGCAGCTCGCCAAAAACTTGATTTGCGATCACGAACTTGGCACGATCATTCGCGAACAATGGCAAGTTGATCCGCGGGACGTAGCGGATTTTCTCGCGCCGAAATCGAATTCTAAGCCGTCGCTTCTGCACAGTTTGCTGAACGGCCCGATCGACGTCGACAAGATGGACTACTTACAGCGAGATAGTCTACACGCAGGTGTACCCTACGGTCGTAACTTTGATGTAGGTCGCTTGATCAATAGTCTGTGTGCCGGTCCGGATGGCCGCATTGCGATCACTGAGAAGGGCAAGACCGCCGCCGAGATGATGGTCTTTTCGCGGTATGTGATGTTCAGCGAAGTGTATTGGCATCACGCAGTGCGGTGCGCCACTGCTATGTTACAGCGCGTGGTTTACGAGCAGTTTCGGGAGGCTGAGGCTGGCAACGACTCGACGTTCACAAAGCCAGCACAATGGCTCATGCAATCTGAAGCGGAGTTTGCCAGCGAATTACTCGAGAGGACCAGGCACAACGCTCCACTTTATTCGCTTGCATCGGGCCTATTCGGACACCAAAGGCGTTTATACAAACGGCTAGCGCAATTTAATTTCACGGAGAATTCAGCCGTGCATCGCGCCTTGGCAAGAAGACCCTACAATAACTTGGTCACCTGTGCCGAGCAACTAAGTGACAGGCTAAGTCGGTTCAGCAAACGTAGGCTCGCACCTACCGCCGTACTCATTGACGCCCCTCCCGTGAAGCTGGAAGTTCAATTTAAATTAGACGTGCGTCAGCGAATTGCTAAAGCAGACGTTGGCGAAGATCATTTCTTGCCACTTGGAAACCTCTCGCCAGTCGTCAGTTCGTTGGCAACACATCAGTTCGATAACTATGTCAAACGCGTGCGAGTATTTGTTTGTCCCGATTGTGTCGCGGGACTGAACATTACACCCGAACAACTTACCGAAGAATTAATAGCGATCGCTGCGGACAATCCATGACGCCGCTGAATACTCTCCTCCTGGACGACATCTCTCATGCGGCAGCAATACTGCGTGGCGGTGGCTTGGTGGCATTCCCGACAGAGACTGTTTTTGGTTTAGGTGCCGACGCAACCAATGAGCTGGCACTTGCAAGATTGTTTGCCGCCAAAGGCCGTCCGAACGACAACCCCTTGATCGTCCACGTTGCCCAAGTGGATCAATGGCACCTAGTGGCTCGTGCCATGCCCAAAGTCGCTGAGCGTTTGTTGGCGAAGTTTGCACCCGGCCCCCTAACCGTCGTGCTGCCCAAGCATCCATCGATTTGCGATGCCGTCACCGCTGGCTTGGATACCGTCGGACTGCGGATACCGAACCACCCTCAGGCCCGAGCGTTACTAGCCGACGCAGGCTTACCGATCGCCGCCCCGAGCGCGAATCGCTCAGGTTTACCAAGCGGCACGACCTGGCAAACGGTACTCGAAGATCTGGATGGCAGAATTGATGCTGTGCTGCGAGGATCGACTTGCACGATTGGCATCGAGTCTACCGTGGTGGACTGTACGGGCGATTCACCTCGCTTGCTTCGCCCCGGCGCGATTAGTCTGGTTGAACTGCAAACGGTTGCACCCGACCTGATTGCATGCGTGACCGACGATGCCTGCGACCCGAAAGCCAATTCACCCGGCCTGCGCCATCCACACTATCAACCGGCCGCTGTCGTCCACTTGGTTAACAGCGCGCTTGAAGCCGATCAAAAGATGAAACTGCAACCCAAGAGTGCCACGCAACTCGAACAACACTTAGCCACTTGCGCTTACTGCGGTCTCGACGATTCGAAACTGGCCGGCTATCTCGGCGCATCGCGACGCTTTAGTAGCGTCGAGGAATACGCCCACGAGTTCTATGAATTCATGCGTGTCGTCGACCGATTGGGGATTCAATATCTTTTCTGTCAGCGTCCAGCTACACGCGGTATCGGCGCTGCGCTCAATGATCGTTTAACTCGCGCTGCTTCGCCAAAGTAACTCGAGTTGCCTGGACAGAGACAGACTCTCCGCAAGCGTGACCCACCTTGGGCGCATCTGCAGGACCCGGTCGCTGCGACGCGTAATTTAGTTTCGGGTCTTGCGCGAATTATCGATCGAGAAAAATCTGCAACTGTGCCAGCGCGGAGGCCGGATCGCGAATGAGCGGAATGATGCTCGATAGGAGCATACCAGAGCCCACCAGCAACAGCGGCCAACCGGCGGTAGACTTTGGGCAAGTTATCTTTCCGCCCATGTGCACGAATTCTTGCTCCAGCTTCATCCAGTGTTCTAAATTTTGAAGCAGCCCCACGTGAGTGGCTTGTTGCACACGTGACGATCCGGTGCCCTCAAGCGCTAACTGCATTCGGCTGAGTGGCATCGACAGCACATCGGCTGACCAATGTGATTGGTCATCGACTAGCTTTGCCGACTGGAACAGCACATCTCTAAACTGATCATGATCCAAACCGTACGCAATCAGACGTGGTTTGCCACTCAACAGAATCAATGTCAGGCCGAGCACATACAGGCAAAGCAAGGCCAACCAAACCCAAGAATGCCAGCGCTCAACCGCTTGCGGCGGAGTGAATAACTGCATCGGTCCAACG
>JAYVHC010000903.1:0-2391 GCA_043771575.1 Planctomycetia bacterium | reverse complement strand
AAGGTAACTAGGCAACTCAGCATCGTCGTCTTCTTCGTCTTCTGCCTCAAGCATTCGAAGCACATCGTCAATATTCTGAGGTAAATTCTCAGCGGCTTCGTGCACAGGCGCGGCTACTTCGTATGCGTCTGAACTCTTGTCGCATGCGATTGCAAGCTCTTCATCGCTAGCTTCCGAACTTTCGGGATCGGTTGCAGAAACATGCACAATGGGCGAGTTGATAATTGCAATGCGAAACTTTGACTTGCCAACGCGAATTCTGTCGCCGTCGTTGAGCACTGTGACAGCCTTGGGGTCGATCCGTACTCGATTAATATAGGTTCCGGTTCTACTTCCGAGATCTTGGATCAGTACTTCGCATTTGCGATGAATGATCGCACAGTGCTTGCGACTAACGTAACGATTCTTAGGTCGAATCTGGCAAATGCGAGATCGTCCCACCAGGTAAATGCCACGCGCGAGGCTCATTTCCCGACCTTTTTGTTTACCCGAGTCGAGGATAAGTCGAACATACATTCGCTAGGAGTTTCCGACTCGTCCGTAAAATCGGCGAGTGAATAGAGTTCAGTATGGGTTAGATGGCAGATCATCGCGATATGCCAGCCAATTTCCGGCAAGTTTGTGCCGATGAGTACTCAACGACCAGTGTAGCAAGGCTCGCGGGAGTTTTCGACCCTTCGCGCATTTCCTTTATGAATTTTTGGAGTAGGGCATTTGAGTTTTAGAATGCGATTGGATATTTTCTCAAAATCTAAAGATGAAGCTATAACGAACTGGAAACATCGTTGAAAGGACTTGCAATTGTCTCAATTCTTCGCAACTGCTCAAGAAGTTTGCGGTGTTCCTTGGCTGTGCGTCACAGCGTTAATCGCCACGCTGAACGTTGTTGTAGCCATTCGCTTGGTCTTTTTTTCACAAAGTGTTGTTGGCTTGGTGGCTTTTATGCCCAATGCGTTTTTGCCATTGGCACTTGGAGTGCTCGCGGCAACGACAGGGCTATTGCAAACGATTGAATTATCCGTCGTCGATATGGCATCAAAGGAAAATCCGGCGCTACTGCTTTCTTGGGCGCTGCTGCCACTGGTACTTGGGGGAGCAATGTCGACACCCGCTTTTGCAATCGCCTCACTCGGACGATTGTGGCTTGCAACGCGGGCCGTAAAACAGCCAAAACAAATCGAAACTTCGCGATCAGAGCTGAAAACCCAGCAGGCGGCGGCTGACGATGCTGCCTTTCAGGCCTTTGCTGACTTTGTGAATACGTCTGGACATCGAAAAGGTCGGTAGTGACGCAGCTGGTACCACCTGAATTCGACGCAGCAAACCGAAAATCAAGGCCTCGAATTCAACCGAGACTACTCGGATTCTTGACGCCTTGCTCAATCACTACCTTTGAAGTCTCGGCTTTTGCAATGTAGTATTGAAGCTCACTATTATTGGGGCTTTTGCCGATCAAATCCGTAAAACGCTCCGCAGCGTCAAAGCAGTGCGCACAGCGGAAGCCATTTGGGCTGTTCGCAATAAAGAATGGAAATAGGTCAAAGAGCTGCCGCAAGATCGCCGGATCGTCCAGCAACTCTAGCGCAGCAGGCACCGTTGGTTGATTGAGGTCAACCAGCGATTCGCGATGTCGAGTGCACCACAAAAAAGCCCGTTTAAGAACATCACCATTGGGGACCGTTCTAATCGTAGTTGCGAATTCCCGCCACTCCGGAATCGTGGACAAGTCGACCCGTGAACTGTCGCCAGATACCTCTGAATATCGCTTTGCGATCGCCTCAAATGCACGTTCTCCATGTCGTAATGTGAAGAGTTTACGAATAGCTTCCGGTGTTACTCGCATTAATTGGTCCCCGATGATAAGACCGTCGTTGCACTTGCACGAGGGACTAATAAGTCATATTGCGCTAGGATCAAACTTAGGATTGATCTTTGAGTGAATGTTGTACCTTGAAATGGAACGCCAGCACCCTCGAGATCGTTAATACTTGATTAGGATTTCGTGAAGAATCGATGTCGCGCGTTGTTAAGCTCAACAGACGATAGGGCGTTGCGTTCATCGTTGGGTTAAGCCGCGTGCTTGACCGTGGTTGGTAGCTACTTAGGAGCCAAGCGTCGGGCGATAGCTGCCGCTGGTTTCGGGAATGCGTTGGACCGGTTCGCCGCCGGGTTGAAAGAAGTTGCGTAACAACTGACCGGGACGCCAAGGTGGGAGCACGGGGCCAGCGTTCTGAGCGGCAGGTTGAGCGGGAATCGGCTGCGTAGGATAGACAGCGCCCGGCTGAACCGTGGTTACGTTAGGATTGAGGATCACCGTCGGCGGAAGACCGGTGGCCAAGCCTTGGGCGGCTTGCAGTCGCAACGTGTTAGCGCGCGCGGTCAGCTCTTCAC
>JAYVHC010000902.1:0-3384 GCA_043771575.1 Planctomycetia bacterium | reverse complement strand
CAGGCATGTTCATATCCATCAAGATGAGATCGACCTTATCGCAGCCCAGTTTTTCAACAACTTCGTTTCCGTTTTCCGCCTCAATGCAAGCGAATCCGTGCTTCTCGAGTTGCATTTTCAAAAGTTCACGCAAATCCGCGTTATCGTCAGCCACTAGAATGGTCGCCATGTGAAATCTTTCGTACGAAAAAAGCAGCCGTTGGTTTCATCTTTGGGATGTTGCGACGAGAAACCCATCGCCTTGAGGTCACGAAGCAACTTCAATGCCAACCGGCTCAGGTTTTCGTAAAGCGACTCGCGGCTTGAATGAATGAAGTTTCAGCGCCGTTTGCGCCATGCTGGTGGTCAAGAAATTGGCTCCAACCTTTCTAAACTTGACAAACAAGCGGTCAAAGTTTCGGAATTTGCCGTGACAACAAACAAGGATGATGCCCGTAAATCCGTTTCTGCGTAGCGCGCTACAAAGATATCTAGCCTGCTGGAATCCTCCCTCAGGTAGGACAGCAATTAGGACGACGTCTGGGCATTGGTCTGCGGCGGCTGAGACGACTGTATCTGGCAGCTCACTGGTTCCAAGAACGTTCATTTCTAACAGAGGATCGGCCAGGGAGACGGCCTTGAGTAATAATTCTTCGCTACTATGGTGTGCGGGCACTCCTAGTACTCTCAACCTGGGGGTTTCGCTGACATCGGTGTCCGGATTGCTTTGCAGGAGAGCATCTGTATCTTTCAATTCCGCTGCAGCGTTTTTGGCCCAAGATACTTTGTCAATGACCTGTTCGACGTTGGTCAGCAGTTCTGTCGCTTCTTTGGCGCTGAGCAGTTGCTGCGAGTGGTCGATTCGGGCTCGACGAAGGGCTGGCGTTAATACCTCATCAATCGCTTTCATGGAATCATTTGCTTTAATATAGGAATCTAGCATTTCAATGGATCGAAGTTGATTGCTGGATAGCAGGCGTTCATAAAATCGCAAAGCCGGCGGGATATCCACTTTTTCACCCAACAACGTTGAAAAAATGCGAAAGCGTGGCACGTATCTACCAAGCACCACTAAACAAACCGTGAGTGGCGTTGACAGTAGTAAGCCCACAGGTCCCCATAGCCAGCCCCAAAATACTGCGGAGAGGATGATCGCGACGGAGGATAACCCAGTGCTGGCTCCATAAAGCCAAGGCTCGAGAATATTATTGCAGGCCAGCTCAATAACCACGATTAGCGTTATCACGGAAACGGTCACCGCGTAGCCTGGAAAGACGGCGATGGAAAGCATAATGGGAATTGCCGCGGCTACAACTGGGCCAATGTAGGGTACGAATCTCAGAAGCGTAGCCATTGCGCCCCAAAGGGCAAAGTTTGGAAAATTCCCGTCGGGAGCAAAACCGCGGCCAATCAGGTACAACCCAAAACCGAAAGTAAAACCATAGATAACATTGACGATCGTTTGTGCGACCAAGTACTTACTGATGCGCTCCGACACTTCGTCCAAGGCTTCCGTGGTGGTTACGTAATCCCCCTGGCTAATCACAGTTATGATGCGGTCTCTCATGTCGTCGCGATAAATGAGCAGGAACAACACAAACACGGTTACTAGCCCTGCCGTGCCGAGAGGTCCCAGTAGGGTTTCGACTGTACTTGCCCACGAAAGAACCGGGGTGTCCCCATTGACGTTGGTTATGTAAAGCGGTGTTTTAGGAGACTTCCCGTCATGTGAATCTGGCGTTGCAGCCTTCTTTTCCGATGGAAACAATGCGCTCGCAAACCTCTCAAACGAGTTTCGCGGCACCAGTTGTGGATCGGGACTATCCCCAATTGGTTCAGCTGGCTGGATTGAATTTTTCTTGCTGCTCTCATCAATTGCCGCTGAGACTTCTTTGGCAATCTCATCAAAACTGCCTCCCATGCCCGACCGCAATCCAGCCAGCCCGCGAGCCTTCGAAACCAACTCGGATTTGTAATGGGGTAGCTCTGAAACGAGTGCCGACAGTTCTCTGCCGACAAAAGTCAGCGCGCCGGCTAAAAGGACAAACACGAAGATGGCGGTGACTAATACCGCCCAAACGTTGCCGACTCCCATGCGCTGAGTACGGTTTACAAGCGGACTCAAAAGAAACGAAAGGAGAATGGCGAGCGTCAATGGTATGAATACATCTTTCGCGAAATAAAGCGCGGTGACAATTAACGTGCCGCCTAGCAACAACGCTACCGAATTCAACGTTGCCAGTTCAGATCTTCTTGCCATTTCGCCTGCCTAGTTGACTAAAATTCCCCACGTAAATGCCATGCGTCACCTCGCAGCCTACGCAAGTGACGCGCCGTGTTGGCCGTTCGGCGGTCGATTACCTCTCTTCAGAATTACTTTGGCAAGTGGAACGGCACGTGCATAGCGCGGAGCATTGCAAAACAGAACATCTAAATAATGGCCCGTGCGACGAGCGATCATCACCTGAAAGCAAATCGATCAATGTGTCCGGTTGTCGATCAGGTTACGATATATTGTGTGTCGTTCGATCAATCCCACCAAGAACAAACCTGATTTGCTAACGCACAACAGTCTAAATTGCAACTGAAGTGGAGGAATAGAATGTCTGCGGTTGCCGCTCAAAAAAGTTCTACCGATCTAGGAGCATTGAGTCATCCATTGGGAGTTTCATTCGGCGTTTGGGCACCCTTTGCTGACTCGGTGTCAGTCGTCGGCACCTTTAACGACTGGAACCCAGACATCCACCCCTTGCAGAGAAACGAACAGGGCAATTGGCATGTTGAAGTTGTCAATGCTAAGCCTAGGGATGAGTACAAATTCATTTTAAGAAAAGGCGATAAACAATTCGAGCGTATCGATCCGCGGGCGCGTCAAGTTACGAATTCTGTTGGCAATGGAGTAATTGTCGATCTCAATTTTGATTGGGAAGAAGACAATTTTCAGATGCCCGCGTGGAATGAGGTTGTGATCTATGAAATGCATATTGGGACATTCAATGCCAAGGAGGGTGTGGGGACCTTCGATTCCGCCATCGAGCGATTGTCCTATCTGCGCGATCTCGGCATTAACGTGGTCGAATTGATGCCGTTGGCCGAATTTGCAGGCGACTATTCATGGGGCTACAACCCGGCTCATCCTTACGCCATTGAGACCTCCTATGGAGGCCACGAAGGGCTAAAACGCTTCATTAAAGCCGCCCACCGACTGGATATCGCCGTCGTCATCGACGTCGTCTACAACCATTTTGGTCCATCTGATCTCAACCTTTGGCAATTTGACGGCTGGAGTGAAAATGGGAAAGGTGGCATCTATTTTTTTGGCTCGTCAGCAGAATTTGTGGGTGAAAAACTATAAGTTCGCGCGGAGTTGAGCGGCTCTGAACGGAGGTTTATCGCATTCTGTCA
>JAYVHC010000901.1:0-5975 GCA_043771575.1 Planctomycetia bacterium | reverse complement strand
ATTTGCGAGACTCATGGATCAGCATGTCCATGCCATGACTGTGACCATTCGTAAAGTCCGCTCCTTGACCCGTTTCAAAATAAAGCCCAAACGAGCCAGTTCGCGACTTGGCATGTCTGATCTGAATACGTGCGCCGAGATAACCATTCGCTCCGATCTTGCTGTGCGGTAACGAATTGAACACTTTGGCACCGACCGCGATCAGCTCTTCGTTGCTCATCAGCTTCACAACGCAGGCAATGACGTCGCTTGATAGCGAATCTTTGGTCGCATGGATCTCCGGCTCGCCTTTCGTAACAAGAAACTGCTTTAGCTCGCCGATCGTTCTCATCTCAACCACTCGCTCTGTCGGCGGTAGAATCCACTTCGACAATTCGTCAGCCCAAGGTGGGTGAGCGTCGATGTTTTGGATCGAGGTATTGAACAGAAGCTCGCGGGCAACCCGTCGTGATTGTTCGTCGGCCGCGGCGACACCAACGATTTGATCGCCCTCCTTAAACGCATTCGCCGCACCGAGAATCTGGCAATAAAGTTCGAGATCGAACTTGCCACGTTGGCGAATAAGATACGCAAAGATGTCCTCGCCCACCCGTGCTGGTGGAAGCGATTTCGCCAACTGCAGTTGGGCTGAAACACTCGGTGGAAACCCGTTCAGGGCCACCAGAGAACCGCTAATCACACCACCGACAAATGCTCGTCTTTGCATCAAAACACCTCAGCGATGATTTCTATTTTAAACTCCCTTTCGAACTCACTCGCGAGCGCAACCAAGTATTGTAGGCTCTGCATATAATTTAGTTACTTGTTTCTCTGAATCGACAATCGCACAATTTATCACAGAATCGCCGTCGAGTTCGTCGCAACTCCAGTTGGAGCGACCGATCGTCTTTCCTTGACTTTTCTGGGTATTGGTTTTGTGACCACCAAACGAGGAGTTCTTATCACGGGCGAACAGGGGAAAATTTGAAATTTGCAATTACAAAGCGAAACATAAAATCGTCTGTCTCCGGTGGTGGTGTTCAGCGAGGAGTGTCAATTTGAGAGCAATTTAAGATCTGAGAATTGAGATGGCAGATCTTCAATTTGCAGCTAGGGTTGCGACGCATTTCGCAAGTTCGCGGCAGTTCTGCCAAAGCGATAGAAGAGTGCCGGGGTGACGAGTTGATCCAGCAGCGTGGAACTCAGCATGCCACCGAAAACGACGAGGGCGAGGGGGTAGAGGATTTCTTTGCCCGTCTCACCTGCACCGAACAGTAACGGTACCAGCCCTACAAAGCTGGTACCAGCCGTCATCAATACTGGAGCTAGTCGTTCGAGGCTGCCGCGGATGATCATCGGCTTTCCAAACGGTTCTCCTTCGTGTCGCATCAAATGAATGTAATGCGAAACCATCATGATGCCATTGCGACTGACGATGCCAACTAAAGTGATGAAGCCGACCCAATGTGCGACGGAAAGAGTGGTGGCGCTAATCCAAACTCGAGGCCACTCCCACCACGCTGCGGCTTGTAACGCTTCGGCGGTGGGTTGATTTACAATTAGCAGAATGAGGATCGACCCCATGGCGGCGAGCGGAATGTTCGCCAGCACTTGCAAGGCGGCTTGCCAGGACCCCAGGCACTGAACCAGCAACAGGAAAACTCCAACCACCGACAGGCTGCCTAGCACCAGCAATCGCAAGTTGGCTTGTGTTTGGGCCTCAAATTGCCCGCCGAGTTCGATGTGGTAGTTGCCGGGGAGCGAACGCAAGCGCTCTTCAATTGGGACAACGCGCTGGCGAATGTCAGCGACCACGCTGGTCAGGTCGCGACCTTGAACATTGCAAAAAACCACGATACGTCGCTGCACGTGTTCGCGGTTCAGTGTATTAGGGCCCGTTGTATCCAATACGTCGACCACTTCGCCCAGCGAAACGCGGCGACCAGAAGGCGTTTCGAGGATCGTTTGCTGAATGACATCGGGGTCGCTACGCGAATCTTCGTCATACCAGACGACTAGTCCAAAAAAACGATCTTCATCCAGCACCTGCGAAACAACTCGTCCCTTGTAAGCGGTCTCGAGCAAGTCTGCGATATCGCCTGGAGCCAAGCCATAGCGGGCCGCGTCCTCACGTCGAACTTGTAATCGCACCTGGGAAACCTCGACCTGCGGCTCCAATTGCAAATCGACGACACCCGGCACTTGGTTCATCGCAGCGTAAACATCTTGGCTGGCCTCGCGCAGTTCGCGCAGATCGTTTCCAAACACTTTTACCGCGATCTGTGCGCGAACGCCGGACATGATATGGTCCAAGCGGTGCGAGATCGGTTGCCCAATATTGGCTTTGATACCGGGAATGAGTGTGATTTGATCGCGGATGTTCGCCATCACTTGCTCACGCGGGCGACCGTTGGTTTCGTAACCCCAAAGATGTGCGACAGGAATCAAACGCAATCCGCTTGGCAGCCAACCGGGCTTGGCGGTGCGATAGGGTTGAATCTGTACGTCGATCTCCGATGAATTCACTCCTTCAGCGTGTTCGTCCAATTCTGCGCGACCGGTGCGCCGCGAAACGGTGGTGACCTCCGGGATTTCGAGCAAGAGCAATTCCGCGCGCTCGGCTAAGCGCCTACTTTCTTCCAAACTCGTTCCCGGTTCTGCTTGGAAACTGATTGTAAACGTGCCTTCATTGAAGGCCGGTAGAAATTCGCCCCCCATCCACGACAGACTGGTCAGCGAGATTAGCACACCGCTTAGCGACAGGCCAAACACGAAGTTCGTATGCGCCAGTGTCCAGTGTAGCACCGGTTCTACGACGCGTTTCATTGATCGCAGCAAGAATGGCTCACGCCGCTCTTTGAGGAACCTTGCGTTGGGCAACAAATAAGAAGCCAGTACGGGCGTCACCGTCAAAGATACGACCAGCGAAGCCAGTAACGAAGTCATGTACGCTAACCCCAGCGGTGCGAACATACGTCCCTCAAGCCCTGCCATTGAGAACAGCGGAAACACCACCAAGACGACAATCAAGGTTGCGTATACGATGGAGTTGCGAACTTCGCAGGAGGCCTCATAAATGACAGTGATCGGCGGACGCTGCAAATCGTCCGGCAGCCGACGATTCTCTTTCAGTCGACGAAAGATGTTCTCGATATCGACAATGGAGTCATCGACCAGGTCGCCAATCGCAACCGCGATCCCACCCAGAGTCATGGTGTTGATCGTGATGCCAAACCACTGAAAGATGAGAAACGTCAGTAAAATCGATAGTGGCATCGCGGTGAGTGAACTGATGCTGGTGCGAAAGTTCCACATGAACAAAAATAGAATGACAATGACCCAGATGGCACCATCCCGAATCGCTTCGACCACGTTGGCAACAGCCGCTTCGATAAAATTCGCTTGCTTGAAAATCCTGCGCTCAATGAGCACGTGGGGGGGCAGATCATGATGCAACTCGTCCAACACGCGGTCGATTTCACGATCGATTTGCAGCGTATCCCCACCGGGTTGCTTCTGTACTGCCAGGATTACCGCTGAACCACCTTCGACACCGGCAGCCGATTTCACTTGAACGCTGCCGTCACCGCGTTGGACAGGGCCGCCAAAACGCACATCGGCGACTTCTTTTACCAAGATCGCGCGGCGCCCTTGCCAAACGACCGGCGTATTTTCAATCTCTTCCAGGGTGAGGCTTTGGCCACTGATTCGAATGAGCGATTCTCGCGGGGGACGCACCATGATGCCACCGCCCACCAGTACGTTGGCTTTCTGTACTGCTTCGGTCAGTTGCTGAAGCGTGATATTTTGAGCAGCCAGTCGATCGGGTGAAGTGATGACTTGATATTGTTTGAGTATGCCGCCCATGACGGACACCTGCGACACGCCTTCGACAGCCAGTATCCGATTGCGCACCGTGAATTCCCCGAGCGTTCGCAGTTCCATACCCTGTTCCAGGGCATGTTGCGCATCGCGTGGTGGCTCGCTCGATCTCAAGCCGAGCAGCATGATTTCACCCATGATGGACGAGATCGGAGACATCACAGGATTTAGATCTTTGGGAAGCCGACTGCGCGCGGATTGTAGTTTTTCTGAGACAATTTGGCGGGCTTGAAAGATATCGGTTCCCCACTCGAATTCTATCCAAACAATGGACAGACCTACGCCGGATGCAGAGCGAACTCGTTGCACGCCCGTCCCTCCGTTCAGCAAATACTCGATTGGCCGAGTCACCAGAACTTCGACTTCTTCCGGCGCAAGTCCTGGCGACTCGGTCATGATCGTGACGATAGGTCGATTGAGATCTGGAAAGACGTCGACGGGCATCTGGCTGAGTTGATAGCCGCCGTAGGACATCAAGAGAATAGCAGCCAGCAAAACGATGTGTCGATGGCGGAGCGAAAAAGCAATGATCGAATTCAACATGCAGTGGACTCTTCGCTTCTACTTTAGCGCCGCATAGCCGCTCTGCAACTCGAGCGCTCCATGAACGGCAATCTGTTCACCCATGGTCAAGCCTTGTTTGATGGCGATGAAAGAATCGTCCGCCACGCCAATCGAAACAAGCCGTCGATCGAATGTCAGATCCTCCTGTTGCACAAAAACATAAGTTCTCGTACCTTCGCGGATAACCGCATCACGTGGCACCGCCAACCCGTCGTATGCGACTCCGGTATCGATGGTGACTCTAGCAAGCATGTTATGTTGAATTGCGAATGCGGGCGGGTGGTCCAATTCTACCCAAACCGACAGCGTGCGATCGTTGTCTGCAACCTGTTGTCCGCTGCGAACAAGGGTTCCTCGCACGACTTCATTCGGAGCAGCGACAAAGCGGCAGCGCGCGACCTGTCCAACACGCAACCATGGCAAATCACGCTCCGAGATAAAACCCTGTACCGCAGCCTGTGAGATGTCGTGAATCTCAAAAATGGCCTCGGCGGGCTGAACACTGTGGCCGAGAAATTTTTCAAATCTCACCAGCGTTCCAGCGATGGGTGCAATCACAGGCAGCGTCGCCATCAACTTGCGCGATGTTGTGAGTTCGGCGATTTGTGAATCATTCAAACCGCTAAAGCGAAGGCGCTTAAGGACGTTGTCAAGGCGACTGCGAGTTTGATTGAGTTGACTTTCGGATTCCAAGAATTGTCGTTCCGAGATTCCCGTGCGGGCGGACCTCAGGTTATCTAACGTCGTTTGCTGGAGGCTTGCCGCTAGTTCAATGCGCAGCAGTTCGAGTTGCAAGTCTTGAAACTCTTGACTGGCGAGTTCGGCGATAACGTCTCCACGTCGAACCTCTTGCCCTCGATCGACCAAGATCCGTTCAATGGTGCCGCTCAATTGCGATGTTACCGCTGCTCGATGGGTGGGCGGCAAATCGATCACACCATCAATGGCAACCGACTTTGAAACTCGGCGAACCACCACCGGCTCTATGGCGAGTCCAATATCGCGGGCTGTCTCGGGACTGACCTGCAAAACGCCTTTGGCAAAGAATGCACCGAGTTCATGACTACCTCGAGTCACAACGCGGTCACCGGGAAACAAGTTTCCACCGCGCACTTCAAACACTTCGCCGGATCGCTGTCCCAGCACAACAGTTTTCTTCTGGTACGTAGATACAGCCTGCGTGCTTTCTGCTTCGACCAAGACAAATCGCTCGGCACCATCACGCAGAATCGCGGACAGGGGCGCGACTAATTTTCTCTCCGGTTGAATGGCATGAATTCTTACTTGACCCGACATGCCAGGCAGGAGAACTGCTGGTGACTGCGATGGATTTGCGAGTGTGGCCCAGGCGGTCGCCAAATGGGTTTTTGGATCGAGAAAGCGATCGACTACATCTACCACGCCTATAATTGCTTGGGTAGGTGTGGCTGTCAGCGAAAGTTCAATGGCTTGACCGACACGAACGCTGGAAATGTCTTTTTCCAAGAGGCTGATTCTTAACCAGACGGTGGACAAATCGAGCACCTCCAACAAGTGCTCTTTCACATCAA
>JAYVHC010000900.1:0-2255 GCA_043771575.1 Planctomycetia bacterium | reverse complement strand
AAACGCAATTTGAGTATCGATGCACGATGCGATCTCCGGTCGCAGACTGCCAGCTTTGACCCTATCGCGATTACCGAAGCGGTGTGGTGCTTGGTGCGCAACGCGTTCGAAGCTTCGAGCAAACATGATACCGTGCAGATTCGTTTGGATGAGAAAAACGAGTTTCTTTGCCTTTCAGTGCTTGATTCAGGTCCCGGTCTATCGGCGGCAGGGCTTCAGCACTGTTTCGATCCCTACTTTAGCGGACGCGAAGCAGGTCGCGGACTAGGCCTTGGTCTTTCCAAGGCTCAGCTGATCGCCACGCTGCACTGCGGCACATTGACGGTTTGCAATCGCCCAGCGGGCGGGTGCGAGGCGGTTCTAACCCTGCCAAGCTAGCTTGGCGCTATGTGAAATTGTGCGGCCCTTCTTCAACTGACCGGTTACCCGGGGACTCGGTCAAAATACTCAAAATTCGGATAACCGAGCCTCCGTTTTTTGGCTTCCACGCAGAGGAAACCTTCCCTGCGAACGCGGGCATTTCACATGAAGCTATCGAGAAGCTGGAAATCATTGACCCACAAGGACTTGCGAAAAAAGTTTGGGCGCATTTTCCGGCGTAAGTAGTTGTTAGTAAACATGTTTTCCACGATAATTCAAAGAGCGTCGGAAGATTCAAGTCGCCTCCACCCGATGCCAGCAAGAGCATCTAGCCTTTTGATTTTGGGGCCAGATGAACTTATTCGCATCGGACTTGAGTAAAACTTGGAACTAATGTTTGACACCTTAGCTAGCAATCCTACAATCGGCCTCGCCCGTCAAGGGAATCTCGTTCACGTGGCTGTCCAACCAACACAACTCTCATTGTTGGTGGGCGGCGTGCGGTGCGAGGGCGTAGCAAGGTTTGCTACGCCAGACCACAGGAACCAAGTCTCGCATGATAAGCGCGGCGTTGACCGATAGGAGTGCGCATTGAGCATGGCACACGATGTGAACCAGAGCGAAACGGACATCGCGGCTCAGGTGCGATCGGCTTTGGTCGCTCGTATCAGCTCCGAGCGCTACGAATTATGGATTGCTCCAGAGACACACTGGCGATGGAACGACAGCACATTGACGCTGACCTTTGAAAGCGATTTTGCTTGCCAACTGGTTCGCCGAATGTTGGGCAAAGAGTTAGCTACAGTCTTGTACACAGTTGTCGGTCCACAGGCTGAGCTGAAGTTGGAAGTGGGCGAAGTGAACGTTGTAGCATCGTTACCCGTGGGGAAGGTCAAAACGCTAGCGACTGAAAACGAGCCAACGACGATCAAGTTTCCACAGCCGGCACCCAACCAAGAATCGAATGGTCGCGAGTTTTGGGGACGTTTCATTTCGGGTGCCTGCAATCAATTGGCGTGGACAACCGCGAACATGGTGGTATCCGATCCGGGGCGGATGACGCCCGTACTATTCCACGGCCCATGCGGCGTGGGCAAGACGCACTTGATTTCTGCGATCGTACAGCAACTTCGTTCACACTGTCGCATGCGTCGCGTGGTTCACATGACCAGCGAACAATTTACAAATGACTTCACCGAAGCGATCAAGGGTGGCGGCTTGCCTATGTTCCGCCGCAAGTATCGCGACGTAGAAGCGCTGATTATCGACGACGTACACTTTTTGATCGGGAAAAAAGCGACGTTGGGCGAGTTCAAACACACGGTCGATAATTTACTGAGGATGGGCAAACAAGTAGTCCTGACCGCCGATCGTTCTCTAAATGATCTCCAAGCCTTGGGGAATGATGTGATAGGTAGATTGCGCGGCGGTTTGGTCAGCCCCTTGATGCCCATCGATGAGAAGACGCGAGCTGCACTGCTGCAAAGAGATTTAGACGACGCCACAATTAAGATCCCAGACGATGTCGTCAAGCAAATCTCTGGACGCACCGTTGGGGATGGTCGCGTATTGCAGGGCATTGTAAAACGTTTGATCGCTGTGGCTTCTCAAGCCAGCACGGGTTTGTCGTGGGACCAATGCTGGAGTGCAGTCTACGATTTGGTTCAAGCTACGCAGCCCGTGGTGCGGCTGGGCGATATCGAACGTGTTGTCTGCGAAGTGTTTGGACTCGCTCCATCCAGTTTGCAGTCTTCCAGCAAAACACGTACGATTGCACAACCTAGAATGCTGGCGATGTTCTTGGCTCGTAAATACACTCCGGCGGCATACAAAGAGATTGGCGACTACTTTGGAAACCGCCGACATAGCACCGTGATCTCGGCCGAACGCACGGT